>NZ_WHJI01000055.1:0-41849 GCF_011682155.1 Massilia sp. CCM 8734 | reverse complement strand
GGGCGAGGCCAGATTTTGACGATTTCGCAGTGCCAATAGCGAGCTATTGGCCGAGAAAGCGGCGAAATATGGGCCGTCCCAGGTATTTTTGCAGCCGACGATCCCAAGTCCGACAGGCTGCTAGCCCTTGAGCATGCGAGCGCCGTCAACGATGATTTCAGAGCCTGGTGTCACCTGAGAGAAACGCCAACCCACATGGATTGGCGTTTTACGCGGGCGGGTCTCACCCGGAAGCAGGTCGAATGCGAGCGAGCCGCATGCTGTGAAAAACTTGCTTATCGGCGAGTGCAGACCGCGAAGCCGGCGCTTAGTTGCGGTGGGTTCGCAGTTGCGGACCCCGTCGGGACGGACTGGACCGTGATATTTGAGAAAGTGACGTTCGACAGGACCAAGTTCTGTCCAGATGGGCAGGTAAAGTTGCCGGCACCTGGAGCAGTGAGGATAAGACAGTCTGAAACCGTGCCGTTCTTATCGCTTGTGAATTGCGCGGATGTCGAGACGTCCGCATTGACCGTGGTCTTGTTTGCCGCGTTGGGGCATTGCCCACTTTTGGTTTGGCAAACGTAGGTCGCGCTTGCTATAGCCTTAGCGGTGATGCTGATTGACGCATTTTCTCCCAATCCTGCTACTTTGAAGCACACCTGCGCGTTGGTTCCGATCAGCGTCGACCTCACTTGCCCAACAAAGTGGGGATTAGCCGCGTGAACGGTGGCTGTTGCGCCTAACAGCGCCCCGCATATGGCCATCGTTTTTGCAAGGTGGTTTATTGTCAGTTTCATGATGTTACCCCTAAAAAATTCCTGCTACGAATACCTCTTTATTACTGTTACGCTACAAAGCGCCCGATCCCTCGATCGCTTACCGCGCCTGGCTGCATAGGTAAGATTAGGCTGCTGAAGCCTTGAGAATTTGTGCGATATCAGAGCGTGCGGTAAAGGGGCGGACCTATTTTTTACAGTTATTGATGAGCATTTCTGCATCGTCCGGGGGAAAAGATCGTTTGTTCAGGATCAAGAAGGATGTGGGTGTTTTCGCGCGCGGCGCGGATAATGAAATTATTCAGGGCAATGCCCGGCCTGTCCGCCGCTTCCTGCAATGTGGGTGCCTCAGCGCCGGATAAGCGGACCGTGAGGTCATCGTTTTCTTCCTTCGATTCCATGGCTGGCGCCTCGGCAGCGCAAAAAACCCGCTGCGGCGGGTTTTTTACGGCGCCACCATGTTTATCGCAACACGCCAAACGGGTTCGCCACCTTGACCGAGGCACTTTTCAAGAGCTCGACGGCAATCCCAAGTTCTTCCCATGAGAAACTCAGTTCGACAACGTGCGTCGTGGTTTTGCACAGGTCCGGGGCAATGCGCAAGATTTCCAGGGCCAGCGTGATTTTTCCCGCCGTGCCTTTGGTAAAGCGGATTTCAAAGTCTTTCTTGTCGGTGCAGCCGGTCGATGTGACCCAGATGGTCAGGTATTTCTCGTCGAAGCGCAGGCCGTGCAAGCGTTCCAGGGCATCTTTTTTGGCAATCATCGTGTCCATATCTACTCCATTGCAATGTTCAGGTCAGCCGGGACGGCCCTGATAGCAAATCATAGAAAAGCACGCCGTCCAGCGCTTAACCTGCGTCACGCTGCGTCCACATGACGCGAGGTGGCCGGCAGGACGACGGCACGGCTGGGTCAACGATTTCTGGTGCAATAATGTTACACAAGAATCATTTATGTTGCTTTGCGAGCACTTCATAACGTATCATCGATCGTTTTGCCCTATTGAAATGAAGGATGATTGAGATGAACGTTCGCGAAAAAGCCATGGTGAAGCTGGTGGGAGGCGCGATCGGCTTTGCCATTTTGTATGCGACCCTCCTGAAAAACGGGCTGGGCGATTCCGGTACGGGATCGCGTCTGAAGATGATGGCCGTGGCGGTCCCGGGTGCTTTCCTGCTGGCCGGCCTGATCGAACTGGTGACCGGCGCGCCGTTCCAGCAGGTGTCGACGCAGTGGGACAGCCTGCAGGGCTGGCAGCGCGGTGTGTTGGGAATCGTGATTGTGATCGTGTCGGCCATCGTCCTGATGGGAGCGATGGTGATGTTTGCATAGCAGGGGCAGGGCGCCCCTGGTGGCCGGGTAAGCGCCCGCCCCGGCTGGCGGGGCGGGCGCGGCGTCGCCGACGCGGCTTCGCCGGTGCACTTACTGGAAGGCCTGGATGCCGGTCTGCGCACGCCCCAGGATCAGCGCATGGATGTCATGCGTGCCTTCGTAGGTGTTGACCACTTCCAGGTTCACCATGTGGCGGATCACGCCGAACTCGTCCGAAATGCCGTTACCACCCAGCATGTCGCGCGCCACGCGGGCGATGTCCAGCGATTTGCCGCAGGAATTGCGCTTCATCATCGAGGTAATTTCCACCGCCGCCGTGCCGGCATCCTTCATGCGGCCCAGTTGCAGGCAACCTTGCAGGCCGAGCGTGATTTCGGTCTGCATGTCGGCCAGTTTCTTTTGCACCAACTGATTGGCCGCCAGCGGACGGCCGAACTGCACCCGGTCCATGGTGTACTGGCGCGCGATGTGCCAGCACGCTTCGGCCGCGCCCAGCGCGCCCCAGGCGATGCCGTAGCGGGCCGAGTTCAGGCAGGTGAACGGACCCTTCAGGCCGCGCACGTCCGGGAAGGCGTTTTCTTCCGGGCAGAACACATTGTCCATCACGATCTCGCCGGTGACCGAGGCGCGCAGGCCGAACTTGCCGTGGATCGCAGGCGCCGACAAACCGGCCATGCCTTTCTCGAGCACGAAGCCGCGGATCGCGCCTTCATCGTCCTTGGCCCAGACGACGAACACATCGGCCACCGGCGAATTCGTGATCCACATCTTGGAACCGCTCAGGGCGTAGCCGCCGGGAACCTTTTTAGCGCGGGTGATCATCGATCCCGGATCGGAACCGTGGTTCGGCTCGGTCAGGCCGAAACAGCCGATCCATTCGCCGGTGGCCAGTTTCGGCAGGTATTTCTGGCGCTGTTCTTCGGTGCCGAATTCATGGATTGGCACCATCACCAGCGACGACTGCACGCTCATCATCGAGCGGTAGCCCGAATCGATGCGCTCGACTTCGCGCGCGATCAGGCCGTAGGCCACGTAGTTCAGGCCCGGGCCGCCGTACTGTTCGGGAATGGTCGGGCCGAGCAGGCCCAGCTCGCCCATTTCGCGGAAGATGCTCGTGTCCATGCGCTCGTGGCGGAAGGCCTCGAGGATGCGCGGGGCCAGCTTGTCCTGGCAGTAGGCGGCGGCGGCGTCGCGCACCATGCGTTCATCATCGCTCAGCTGGAGGTTGAGCAACAGCGGGTCGTCCCAGTGAAACTTGGCTTTGCTCGGCGCATCGGATCGGGTCATGGCGGTTCCTGTCTCTGTTTTAGTATTGGAAATTGGAAAATGGTGCGAATGGCTGGATAAACCAAACTTGTATAGACTGCTTTTTGGGTGTCCGGATTTTACCGCGTTTGGGTGCTGCCGAATTGCCCGCCATGAAAAATGAGCGAGGCTTGCGGATGCACCGCGCATTCTTCGACTTCGCCCACGAAAATCACGTGGTCGCCTTCGGGATAGCGGCTGCGGTTATGGCACTCGAACCACGCCGACACGCCCTTCAGAATGGGCTGGCCGGTGCGCGAGAGCTCGTATTCGATATCGCCGAACGGGTTTTCGCTGCGCTTGGCGAAGCGTTGCGCCAGGTGCGCCTGGTCGGCGCCCAGCACGTTGATGACGTAGTGCGAATTGCCGCTGAAGATAGGCAAGCTGTTGGCAACGTTGCCGAGGCTCCACAACACCAGCGGCGGGTCGAGCGAGACCGAATTGAAGGAGCTGGCCGTCAGGCCACGGAAAGTGCCGTCGGCCAGGCGCGTCGTAATCACGGTCACGCCGGTGGCAAACTGCGACAGTGCCTGGCGAAACTGCGCCGTGTCGAATGCGCGCGAATCGGCGCGGGGTGAGCTAGTGTTCATTGTTGCCCTGTGGTTTATGACATTATGCCAAATTTTGGCGCCATCGGGCTTTTCCGACGCAGCCGGCCGCATCGATTGCAGGTGCATGCGGGGGCGCTTTGCGTTACAGTGATTCATATATCTATCCGTAACCGGAGGGAGCAATGAAAAACCAATCTGCGACCCAGGTGGCCATTCTGGGCGGCGGCTGCTTCTGGTGCCTGGAAGCGGTCTTTCTGGAAGCGCGCGGCGTGCTCAAGGTCGAGTGCGGATACATGGGCGGACAGGAAGAGCAGCCGACCTACGAGCAGGTGTGCGCCGGGGCCACCGGCCACGCCGAAGTGGTACGCATCGTGTTCGATCCGGACGCCGTCGATTACCGCGACCTGCTCGAAGTGTTTTTCACGATCCACGATCCGACCACCCCCAACCGCCAGGGCAACGACGTCGGCGCCCAGTACCGCTCGGTCATTTTCGTCGATTCGCCCGAGCAGGAAGCGACCGCGCGCCAGGTGATCGCCCAAATGGCCTGCGTCTGGGACGCGCCCATCGTCACCGAGGTGCAGCCGGCGTCGACCTGGTACAAGGCCGAGGACGAGCACCAGAATTACTTCAGCCGCAATCCGCTGCAAGGCTATTGCGCCCTGGTCGTGGCGCCCAAGGTCAGCAAGTTCCTGGCCACCTTCGGCGGGCGCCTGGCATGAGCGTCGCCGCCACCCGGGAACGCCGATGAAGGTCGTGATCGTCGACGACACGCACATCAACCTGGTGCTCATGTCGCGCCTGCTGGAAAAGCTCCCGGACGTCGACACGGTGGCCTTCCAGTCGGCGCCCGAAGCGCTGGCCTGGTGCCGCGCCCATCCCTGCGACCTGCTGGTGCTCGACTACATGATGCCGGACCTGAACGGGCTCGATTTCATCGCCGCGCTCGGGGGCGAGGCGCGCGAGCGAGCGCCGGTGCTGATGGTCACCGCCAGCCAAGAGGTGGAAGTGCGCCACCGCGCGCTGGAAAACGGCGCCAACGATTTCCTGATCAAGCCGATCGACAAGATCGAATTTTTGGCGCGCACCCGCAACATGCTCGAACTGCGGCGCGCCACCCTGGCCCTGCAAAGCCGCGCCAGCACGCTGGCGGGCGAAGTGGGCAAGGCCACCGCCGAACTGCGCGCGCGCGAACAGGAAACCATCCTGCTGCTGTGCCGCGCCTCCGAATACCGCGACCCCGAAACCGGCGCCCACATCCAGCGCATGGCCCATTACTCCTGCCTGATCGCGGCCGAACTGGGCCTGTCGAACGAGGAGCAGGCCTGCATCCTCAACGCCGCGCCCATGCACGATATCGGCAAGGTCGGCACGCCCGACCACATCCTGCTCAAGCCGGGCCGCCTCACGCCCGACGAAATGGACATCATGCGCCAGCACGCGCTAATCGGCTACAACATCCTCAAGGCCAGCGAAGCGAGCATGCTGCAGCTGGCCGCCGTGATCGCCCACACCCACCACGAGCGCTTCGACGGCCAGGGCTACCCCAACGGCTTGCAGGGCGAGGCCATTGCGCTGGTCGGGCGCATCGTCGCCGTGGCCGACGTGTTCGACGCCCTGACCAGCGTGCGTCCGTATAAAAACGCCTGGACCCTGGACGCCGCGCGCGCCTACCTGCTTGACAACAGCGGCAGTCACTTCGACCCGCAATGCGTGGACGCCTTGCTGCGGCGCTGGCCGGGGGTGCTCGAAATCCGCGAGCGCTTCCGCGATTGCGCGCGCCAGGACGCGGCGTAAGGGCCCATGCGGCACAAGCGACTGCTGCGCCAACTGCGGCGCGCGCTCGGCGTCAACAGCGAACGCGCCTTGCAGGAGCGCCTGGGCGGCTTGCGCGCGCTGGGCGACGCGCCCCTGGCCGAGGGCTTGAGCGCCTTGTTCGACGCCGTCTCGCGCAGTTACGAAGACGCCGAGCGCGACCTGCAGGTGCGCACCCGCATGCTCGACATCAGCTCGGCGGAACTGAATGGCGCCAACGACCAGTTGCGCGCCGAAGCGGCGCGCCAGGGCGAGGTGCTGCGCTCGCTGCAAGCGAGCCTGGGACGCCTGGCCATGCCGTCCGCCTTCACGGGTGACGAGGGCGCCACCGCCGATGACGATGATGACCTGCTCGGCCTCACCCGCGCCCTCGAGCAACTGGTGCGGCAGCGCGAAAGCGCGCGCGAGCTGACCGAGCAGATTCTCGACCAGCTGCCCATCCCCGTGTTCCTGAAAGACCGCCAGGGGCGTTTTGTCCGCTGCAACCGCCAGTTCGAGCAGTTCGCGCAGCGCACCCGCGACCAGATCGAGGGCCGCACCATCGACGACATCGGCCCGCGCACCTGGGCCGGCCTGACCCACGAGGAAGATGAACGCGCCTGGCGCAGCGGGCGCATGGTCACCAGCGAGCGCCGCCTGGCGCAGCGCGATCGGCCGCTCGACGTGGTGGTCAACCGCGTGGTGATCCGCAGCGGCGGCGAGCCGTACCTGCTGGGCTTTTCGATCGACGTCAGCGAACAGCGCGCCGCGCGCGACGCCATGCAGCACGCGGTCGAATCGGCGCAGGCGGCCAGCCGCGCCAAGAGCGAGTTCCTGGCCAATATGAGCCACGAAATCCGCACGCCGATGAATGGCATCCTCGGCATGACCGAACTGGTGCTCGAATCGCAGCTGGAACCGCAGCAGCGCGAAGACCTGGCGCTGGTCAAGGGCTCGGCCGACGCGCTGTTGACCATCATCGACGACATCCTCGACTTTTCCAAGATCGAAGCGGGCAAGCTCGAAATCGAAGACGTGCCCTTCGACTTGTGCGCGCTGGTGCGCGACACGGTACGTTCGCTGGCGCTGCCGGCGCGCCGCAAAGGGCTCACGCTCGATTGCCAGCTGCCGCCGCACCTGCCGCCGGCGATGAAGGGTGACCCGGGCCGGCTGCGCCAGGTGCTGATCAACCTGCTCGGCAACGCCATCAAGTTCACCAGCGAGGGCGGCGTGACGCTTGGCGTGAGCCTGCGGCGCGTGCTGGAACAGCGCTGCGACGTCGAATTCGCGGTGCGCGACAGCGGCATCGGCATCGCGCCCGACAAGCAGAAACTGATCTTCGACGCCTTTTCGCAAGTCGACGGCTCGACCACCCGCCAGTACGGCGGCACCGGCCTGGGACTGACCATCTGCCGCCGCCTGGTGATGCTGATGCAGGGCGATATCGCCGTCAGCAGCGAGCCCGGCGTCGGCAGCGTATTTCGCTTTACCGTGCCGCTGGGGCGGATGGCGCACGCCGTGCCGCAGGTGCGCGGCGCGCTGCCGCAAGCCGTGGCCGCACCGGCGGCGGGCGCGCCGCCGGTGTCGAAGGCGGGCCGCCTGCACATCCTGCTGGCCGAAGACAACCCGGTCAACCAGCGCCTGGCGCTGCGCCTGCTGGAAAAAATGGGCCATCGGGTGACCCTGGCCGACAACGGCGTCGACGCGCTCGACCACGCGCTGCACGGCGGCGCCGACCTGGTGTTGATGGATGTGCAGATGCCCGCCCTGGACGGCCTGGCGGCCACGCGCATCCTGCGCCAGTGGGAAGCGTCGGCGCCCGAGGGCGGCCACCTGCCGGTGGTGGCGATGACGGCGCGCGCGATGCAGGGCGACCGTGAACGCTGCCTGGAGGCGGGCATGGACGATTACCTGTCCAAGCCGGTCGACAGCGCGCGCCTGCGCGAGGTGGTGGCGCGGTTTCATGGCCGCGAGGCCGGCGCGGTGCTCGATTGGAACGGCGCCTTGCTACGCCTCGATGGCGACTGCGAACTGCTGTTCGAACTGGCCGCGCTGTTCATCGGCGACGGTCCGCAACTGCTGGACGCGCTCGAGCGGGCGCTGGCGGCGGGCGATCAGGAAGCATCGCAGCGCGCCGTGCACAGCCTGCAGGGCGTGCTGCTCAACTTCGGCGCGCAGCGCGCCATCGCTTGCACCGAACGGCTGGCCGCGCGCCTGCGCAACGGCGGGCCAGGCCTGTTGGCGCCTGCGCTGATGCACGACTTGGCCGCCGCCCTGCACGACGTCTACGCGGCGCTGGGCCAGCACCTGGGCGGCGCCTGAGGCCTTGCCGGCAGATTGCCTGCATCAATTCCTGATTCCCCTTCCCATTTTTTCGATGGCCGGTCCGCGTGTCGATGCTGCCCGCCGCCGTTTGTCGCCTGTCGATTCGGATAGGGGAGGCCCTATACGAAGCGTCAGGTACTCCGTCATGGCGCTCGGCTTATGCTGGGTCACGACTGCTGATCGTTGCCGACCCCAGGGAACCCCAACAAGCTGCCGCGCGGCGTCATTGTCGCCCTGCGATGCCCGCCGTACCTTCGTACGGCTGCGCTTGCCGGACGACACTTGCGCCGCTCGTTACGGTTTGTCGAGGCCCCCGCCAGTCGGCCGCGCCACCGGTCGCAAGCAATTTTTTTCAACGCGTCATTGTTGATTTTTTTTCAAATCCAGAGGAGTGCACGGACATGAATGAACAAGGCTTGGTGTTAGCGCTGAACGAAGATCAGATTCGGCAAATTCACGCCCTTAGCGGACAACGGATGACGTCGATCCGGATCGTCCCCGACTTCCCTGGCGTGCAGGGAGTGCAGGGCGCGCAGTCGGTGCAGGGCTATCAGGGCGCACAGGGATACCAGGGGCCGCAGGCTTCCGGCGGTTTCCAGGGGACGCAGGCCGTCATCGGCCCGCTCGGCTTCCAGGGCTCGGTCGGGCCGTTCGGCTTCCAGGGGCCGCAGGCGATGGTCGGCTTCCAGGGGCCGCAAGGTTTCTTCGGACCGTTCGGTTTCCAGGGTGCGCAGGGACCGGCAGGCTTTTTCAACCCGTTCGGCTTCCAGGGCAGCCAGGGACAGCAAGGTTACCAGGGGCCGCAGGCGGTGTTCGGCTTCCAGGGGCCGCAAGGCTTCGTCGGGCCGCTCGGATTCCAAGGCTTCGTCGGGCAGCAGGGCTACCAGGGACCCCAGGGCACCTTCGGTTACCAAGGTGGGCAGGGCTTCCAGGGACCGTTCGGCTTCCAGGGCCAGGGCTTCCCCGGCCAGGGCTTCCAGGGCTTCCCGGGGTCGCAAGGATATCAGCGCTACTAAGCTGACCCGGTAGCGGCGCTTCCCCATGGCTTGGGTGATCTGGCATTGCCCAGGCTATTTTTCCAGCTTCTCGCTGAGCCGCGCGGCGAGTGTCAGCAAGGTTCTTCTTCACCACCACAAAGTCAACAAGGGAGCTTTATTGTGAATTCATCAGAGGTATTTTTTCCGGCCGGATGGCTGGCCCTGAGCAGCGAGCAGTCGGCGCAGATCAAATCGGTGCTGGGCAAGGATGTCAGCGCCATTCCCGTGTATAACGTCGTGGCACTGGCGGGAAATAATGGCTACCAGCCGCTTGATGTGGTGCCGGGACTGGCCTGCCTGGTCGTGCACGAGGGCGCCCGGCAGCAATTCGGGGCGCACGACGAGTCGTTGCGGGCGCTGCCGGACGACATCGGACGCGAATCGCATGGCGGATCGTCGTTTGGCAGGGATGCCAGGTCGATGACGCACCAGGGCGACGACGAGGCTGCCAAGAACGCCAAGCTCAAACAAAAGTAACCGGCGCCGGGATGGGAGTGGCGCCACGCCACTCTTGCCGGGCACCGCCAGGACTGTTTTCAGGGGGGCACGGCTTCATGCCTGCGCGTACATGTAGCGCCGCGACCATGGCAGCGCGGCCGGATCGCGTCCCGCCCTGCCGCACACGATCTGGTACAAACTGATCCAGTCGTGCGTGAACGCATGCGTGCATCCGGCCAGGTACACCTGCCAGATGCGAAAGCGGCGCGCGTCCGTCAAGCCTTTGATGCGCTCGGCATTGGCCTCGAAATTCTCGGTCCACATGGCGCACGTGCGCGCGTAATGGCGCCGCAGGTTTTCCACATCGCGCACCTCCAGCCCGCCTTCCTGCATGGCCTTGACCACCGTGCCCAGGTGCGCCAGCTCGCCGTGCGGGAACACGTACCGGCTGATGAAGTCGCCGCCTCCGTGCGGCACGCCATGGCTGTCCGGATTGGTGGTGGTCAGCCCGTGGTTCATCGCCACCCCGTCGGGCGTGAGCAGCGTTGCCATGCGGCGAAAGTACGCGGGCAGCTGGCGCACGCCCACATGCTCGAACATGCCCACGCTGGTGATGCGGTCGAACTGGCCGCCGACATCGCGATAATCCTGCAGGCGGATCTCGACCTGCCCTGTCAAGCCGGCCCGTTCGACGCGCTCGCGGGCCAGCCGCGCCTGCTTATCGGACAGGGTGACGCCGACGCAGCGCGCCCCGTGCCGCTGGGCCGCGCGGATGGCCAGCGCGCCCCAGCCGCAACCGATGTCGAGCAGGCGGTGTCCCGGCCGCACGCCGATCTTGGTGAGGATATGGTCGATCTTCCTGAGCTGCGCCTCGGCCAGCGTTTCGTTGCCGTTCTCAAAATAGGCGCACGAATACACCATGTCCGGATCGAGCCAGGCGCCGTAGAATTCGTTGGACACGTCGTAGTGATAGCGCACCGCTTGCGCATCGTGCTTGCGCGTGTGGCCGCCGCCGAGCGCGTCGCCGACCGCGCCGAGCAGGCGCCCCAGCCCGAGTGCGGGCAGCTTGCTGGCCAGTGAATGACTGGCCAGCGCATTGACCACGGCAATCATGTCGTTGGCGCGCCCGCTGACGTCGATCGCGCCTTCCACATACGCGCGGCCGAGCTTGTACAGCGATGGCGACAGCAGGTAGCGCAGCGAACTGGCGCGCGGCACGCGCACGGTCACGCGCGGCGGATCGGGCGAAAAATCGAAGCGCTGGCCGTTCCACAACTCCACCCGCAAAGGCAGCGATGGCTGGCTGCGCAGGCCTTCGCTCCAGGCCTTCAGTTTGATCTGGTTGAACACGCACACCTCCGGACAATCGTTGCCGGCCGCTGTGCGCGCACACCGGCCGGTTAGGGTTGCAACCGTTCGCGCGCCCAGCTGCCGTCGCTTTGCAGCGTGTACACGATGCGGTCGTGAAAACGCGAGCGGCGTCCCTGCCAAAACTCGATGCGTTCAGGTACCAGGCGGAAGCCGCCCCAGTTGTCGGGACGTGGCGGCTCCTCGCCGTATTGCTTGGCTACAGCGCCGTAGTGTTGTTCCAGCGCGCCACGATTGGCGATTGGCTCGCTTTGCGCGGAAGCAATCGCGGCCAGCCGGCTTTTCAGCGGACGGCTGTGGAAGTACTTGTCGCTTTCTTCCGCAGAAGTGCGCTCTACCCTTCCTTCGATCCGGATCTGGCGTTCGAGTTCCGTCCAAAAGAACAGTAATGCCGCATGCGGGTTGCCGGCCAGCTGGCGGCCCTTCTGGCTGTTGTAGTTGGTGTACCAGGTAAAGCCGCGCGGATCGAACTGCTTGATCAGCACGATGCGCGAGCTCGGCCGGCCCTGTTCGTCCACGGTCGCCACGCTCATCGCGTTCGGCTCGTTGACCTGGGCCTTGAGCGCTTCCTCGAACCAGGTGGTAAATTGCACGAACGGATCGTCCGCCACGTCGCTCTCGTTCAGGCTGGCCTGGCCGTAATCCTTGCGCAGGCTGGCCACGGCGTCGCCGGTCGATGCCGGCTGCGGCGCCGGCGCGGCGCTTGGGGCGCCCGGCGCGATGCCGCGCCGTTGCTGCATGGCCTGGCCCAAGGTCGCCATCTGCCCGGCGCTGAACAGGCGCTTGGCCATCGGCGCGATATGGCCTTCCTCGCGCTCCATGTGGGCGCGGTACATGGTGGCGAAGCGCTGCACGTCGTGCTCGCGCAGCAGCGCGGCGCTGCCGTCGGCGATGGCGGACAGTTGCTCGTGCAGTTCTTGCCACATGCCGTCCATCTGGCGGTGCTCGTCGAGGATGCCGGGCACGAGCTGGGCCAGCAGCTCGGCGTCCGCGCCGCTGGCCGTGCTGCGCAGCATCGGCACCAGGTTCTGTTCTTCGTCTTCGTGATGGAGCGGCGCGGCCTGGTCGAAATACTTCATCACCGCGCGCGCGGCCTGGCGCGCTTCGTCGTCGGCGCCGTGGCTGGCCAGGTGCGGCAACAATTTTTCCAGGGTGGCCAACTGTTTGCGGATGCGGTCGTGACAGTGTTTCAGCACCGCGATCGGCTGGTCGAAACCGGGGGCGCTGTCGGGCAGGGCGTAGCTCATGGAGATTTCTCGCTTGTGGCTGGTGGCAAATACCCTGTTGGCGTTGACACGCGCTTTCGCGTTATTCGTTACACTCAAAACCGTCGTTCCCGCGCAAGCGGGAACCCAAGTTTTATCGAACCGCCACTGGCTGCGCAACGAACTTGGGTTCCCGCCTGCGCGGGAACGACGCAGTGACGTCACCGCCATCGGGAACATATTGCTCATTTTAGAGCAGTCTGTCCGGCCGCGTCCGTTAAAATGGCGGCATGAATACCATCACCACCCCCTCACTTCCCCCCGATACCAGCGAGGTCGACTTCGAGCGCCGCTTCGGCGGCATCGGCCGCCTGTACGGCGCCGCCGCGCTGGCGCGTTTCCGCTCCGCCCATGTGTGCGTGATCGGCGTCGGCGGGGTCGGCTCCTGGATCGTCGAGGCGCTGGCCCGTTCCGCCATCGGCCAGCTCACCCTGATCGATCTCGACAACGTGGCCGAATCGAACATCAACCGCCAGATCCAGGCCCTCACCGATACCGTCGGCCAGGCCAAGATCGGCGCGCTGGCCGAGCGCATCGCCCAGATCAATCCCTTCTGCAAGGTCAAGCTGATCGAAGAGTTCATCGATCCCGACAACCTCGACCAGATGATCGGCGCCCACCAGTACGACTACGTGGTCGACGCCATCGACAACGTCAAGGCCAAGGCCGCGCTGATCGCGTATTGCCGCGACCACCAGTTGCCGATGGTGATCATCGGCAGCGCCGGCGGCAAGACCGACCCCACCCGCATCGAACTGCGCGACCTGTCCAAAACCGAACAGGAGCCGTTGCTGAAACTGGTGCGCAAGCGCTTGCGCAACGATTACGGCTTTCCGCGCAGCCTGAAAACCAAGTTCAACGTCGATGCCGTGTTCTCGATGGAACCGTTG
Organism: Massilia sp. CCM 8734; assembly: GCF_011682155.1. Lineage (NCBI taxonomy): Bacteria > Pseudomonadati > Pseudomonadota > Betaproteobacteria > Burkholderiales > Oxalobacteraceae > Massilia > Massilia sp. CCM 8734. The sequence goes on along the minus strand of NZ_WHJI01000055.1, from coordinate 28,784 downwards.
AGGATGCCCGAAGGCGAGAGTTGCGAGGTCGATGGCGACGGCATCACCGGCCTCAATTGCGCCGGCTTCGGCTCGAGCATGGTCGTCACCGCGACCTTCGGCATGGTGGCCGCCGGCCACGTGCTGCGCCGGCTTGCCGACGGTGCAATTGACGCGACTTCTGTGCAGGCGCCCGAGGCCTTGCTATCATAGCGTTGCAGAATTACCCAGTTTGACCGTTGTTCACTGAATCTTACTGAAAGAGATCACCTCATGCGTCGTCCTATTTCCGTATTCCTGATGTGCGCCGTCGCGGCATCGATGGCCCAGGCCGCCGGCCAGACGCCGCCCGCACCCGAGACGCCGCCGGCAGCGACCCAGGCCACGCCGCCCGCCGCTGACGCGCCGGTGGCCCCGGTCACGCCGGCGCCAGCGGCCCAGCCGCCCGCGCAAGCCCAGCCTGCCACGCCGCCAGGCACCGTGCTGCTGGCCGAGCCGGTGCTCGATCCCTTGGTCGCCACCGACATCAAGGTCGGCAGCGGCGCCGAAGCGACCGCCGGCAGCAAGGTGTTCGTGCATTACACCGGCTGGCTGTACAAGCCGATGGCGACCCGCCAGCGCGGCCGCCAGTTCGACTCCTCGCTCTCGCGCGGGGCGCCGCTCGAATTCGTGCTCGGCACCGGCCGCGTGATCAAGGGCTGGGACCAGGGCGTACTCGGCATGAAAGTGGGCGGCAAGCGCACCCTGGTCATCCCGAGCTACCTGGCCTACGGCAAGCGCGGCGCGCCGGGCGGCGGCATTCCGCCGGATGCTGATTTGATCTTCGACGTGGAACTTGTCAACGTCAAGTAAGTCCAACCATGACAGCGGGAGAGTGAGCATGAGAATCGCAAACGACGTCACTGAGTTAATCGGTAACACCCCGCTGGTCCGGATTCGCAAACTGGCGCAGGGCGCCGGCGCGGACATCCTCGCCAAGCTGGAGTTCTACAACCCGGCCCACAGCGTCAAGGACCGCATCGGCCTGGCCATGGTCGAAGCGGCCGAGGCGGCCGGCAAGATCGGCCCGGACACCGTCATCGTCGAGCCGACCAGCGGCAACACCGGCATCGCGCTGGCCATGGTGTGCGCGGCGCGCGGCTACCGCTGCAAGCTGGTCATGCCCGACACCATGAGCAGCGAGCGGCGCATGCTGCTGCGCGCCTATGGCGCCGAGCTGGTGCTCACGCCGGGTCCTGAAGGCATGCTCGGCGCCATCAAGGTGGCCGAGGAACTGGTGGTGGCCAATCCCAACTATTTCATGCCGCAGCAATTCAACAATCCCGCCAATCCCGATGTGCACCGCCGCACCACGGCCGAAGAAATCTGGCGCGACACCGACGGCAAGGTCGATATTTTGGTGGCCGGGGTCGGCACCGGCGGCACCATTACCGGCGTGGGCGAAGTGCTCAAGGCGCGCAAGCCGGGCTTCCAGGCCATCGCGGTCGAGCCGGAAGCGTCGCCCATGCTGTCCAAAGGGACCAAAGGTCCGCACCCGATCCAGGGCATCGGCGCCGGTTTCGTGCCGCAGGTGCTCAACCGCGCGGCCTTTGACGAAGTCATTTGCGTGAGCAATGACGCCGCTTTCGAGACCGCCCGCGCAGCCGCGCGCGAAGAAGGGCTGCTGGTCGGCATTTCGTCGGGCGCGGCGCTATGGGCCGCGATCGAAGTGGCGCGCCGTCCAGAAAACGCGGGCAAAGTGATCGTGACGATTATTCCATCGTTCGGCGAGCGCTATTTGTCCACGCCCTTGTTTGCCAACCTGGCGGGTTGAGGTGGTGAGCGGCGCTGGCGCTGTCTGACGCCCGGCGGGCGCTGCGTGTTCTGGCTGTTTTTCTGCGTCTTGCTCGCTACGCCGTTGGCCAGCCCGGTGGCGGCGTGGTGGCTGTCGCGGCAAGCGCCGCTGGTGCAGCGCCGCACGCTGGCGCTGCTCGCCGCCAGCGTGGTCGTGGTCGTGGGGGCGCTGGCGCTCGGCCTGTCCACGGCGAGCGTCGCGCTCAATGCGCTCTTGTGGCTTGTGGCCTGGCTGGCCTTCGCGGTGCTCGGCATGTCGGCCTACCGCCTTCGCCCCAGGGCGCTCGCCTACCTGCTTGGCTCCGTTGCAGCGGTTCCCGGCATCGCCGGATTGCTGTTCGCCACCGTTGGCGTGATGGGACTGATGGGCGCCGTGGCCGAGATCACTGGGCGGCATGCCGAACAGCTGGCGCCGCGCCTGCGCTGCTACGTCGATGTCGTTGAAGACCGCGACACCAGCGAACCGGCCTACGAAGTCACGCTCAAGCGCCAGTCGCCCGTGTTGCCCTGGTTCGAATACAGCCCGCGCACCTTGCGCCTGGACGACGTCGATATCGAGGCGACCCAAGCCTGCCGCCGCGCCTTTCCACCTTCCACGATCCAGCCAACCGGAGCATCACAATGAATGAGCTGCTCTACCGTCTGCAAGCCTGCATCGCCTCGCGTTTCCCCACCATGGCGGCGAACCTGAACCAGGGCGCCGGCGAGGCCGATATCGACGCCTTCGAGCGCGCCATCGGCAGGCCGCTGCCAGCATCCGTGCGCGCACTTTACCGTTGGCATGACGGCACTGCCAACAAGGGCGGCCACTACGTGCCTGGTCTGTTCTTCGGGCTGCCATTCCTGAGCCTGGACGACGCCTTGCGTCACTGGAAGAGAGACACGGATATCCTCGCTGAGTGTACGGATGAGCAACTCGCCAGTTTTGCCGCCGACTACACCTGCCTGCCGCCCGCCACCATTCGCCAGTGCGCCGCCAGCAGGGCCTGGATTCCGCTGGCCGACGACGGCGGCGGCGCGTATCTGGGCATCGACCTCGACCCGGACGCAGCCGGCAGCGCCGGCCAGGTGATCTCGTTCGGGTGCCGCGAATTCACGCGCGTGCGGGCCGGCGCGAGCCTGGAACACTTCCTGGAAGGCTTGCTCGGCTTGTACGACAACGGCGAGTACGAGATCGTGCAAGAAGATGACGAGGTGTTCAGCCTCGCCAGCGTAGGGCCGTACGCCACCCACTTCCTCGACTACCTGCGCCTGAAGGCGGAAGGCGCGCGATGATCGCCGTGCAAGTCATCGAAATCCGCTGGACCAAAGCCACCCGTGGCGCCCCGCGCGCCAACGAACGGGCGGTGCTGCCACGCGCCTTTGCGCTGTTGCAGACCGGCGCGGCGTATTGCTACCAATATTACCTGATGCATGAGCGCGACGGTTTTGCCGCCGTCTTGAAGAAAGAAAAACAGGTCGATCATGCCCCGCTCAAGGAGCGCAGCCTGGTGCTGTCCCCGCGCGACGATGGCTCGCTGGCGCTCGGCTTGAAATGGGAACCGTCCGAAGGCCAGCCGCGCCGCTGCGCGAGCAACTCGGCCATCCGGCTCGCGCCCGGCCAGACCGCGCGCCTGGTGCTCAACGGCCGCCACGCGTCGTACATCGGCCAGGAATACGCCGAAGTGATCTACAACGTGGCCTTTGGCGAAACCATCGCGCGCGACTGCTTCCTTGGTCGCGAGCCCGACCAGCAATTGAGCCTGGCCGCGCACCTGTTTTAAGCAATCAGCAGCCCGGAACGCAAAGGCGGCGCCATCAAGGTGCTTTTTCGCCATTCGGAACAGCATCTTCACCGTTCCGGTATCCCGTCATCGGGCGCCTGTTTTTCGGTTCCGGGCCAGGGCGCCGCGATGACGCAATTGCGTCCCTGCATCTTGGCCGCATACAAGGCGCTGTCGGCGCGATGCAGCAGTTCGGTCATGTCCATCGCATTGGCGGCGTTCACCGAGGCGATGCCGATGCTGACCGTGACGGCGATCACGCCATACGCGGTCGGCACGCTGGTGTCGGCCATGACGCCGCGCATCCGTTCGGCGACGAAGAGGGCGTGTTGCGGATCGCAGTCGGGCAGCACGGCGAGCAGTTCCTCGCCGCCGTAACGTCCGAACGCGTCGTAATTTCTCAGCGTGGATGCCATGCGGCGCGTCGCTTCGCGCAGCACCTCGTCGCCCGCGAGGTGGCCGTAGCTGTCGTTGATGCGCTTGAAGTGATCGAGGTCGGCAAAGATCAGGGACAGGCAATTGGACGCCCTGGCCTGGCGCGCCATTTCCTTTTGCAGCAGGTCGAGGATCGCGCCACGGTTGAAGATGCCGGTCAGGGCGTCGCGCGTGGCCTGCCTGCGCAATTCATGTTCCAGGTCGACGATGCGGCGCCCCGCGCGTACGCGCACCCGCATTTCTTCGGCGATGAAGGGCTTGGCGATATAGTCGTCGGCCCCGGCGTTCATGGCCGCGACGATGAATTCGGTCTCCGTGCGCGAGGTCAGCATGATCATGTAGACATAGCGCGCCATGCCGGCCTGGCGGATGTTGTGGCAGACGTCGATGCCGTCCCGTCCCGGCATCATCCAGTCCAGCACCGCCAGCAAGGGGCCGTCCTCCTGGCGCAGGATCGCTTCGGCGGCCAGACCGTCGGTGGCGACCACGACCTCGTAGCCCCATTCGGAGAGCACGTCCTGCAGATAGAAGACAGAGACCGGATCGTCATCGGCGACAAGTACTTTCATTGGTTCAGTTCCAGGGTCGTGGCAAGGGTGGCGGCCAGTTCGTCGATGCACTGCGCCAGGCGGCGTGCCGCACTGTCGAGTTCCTCATGGCTGGCCTGCTTGCCGTGGCGCGCCAGCACTTCGAGCGCTCCCGCGGCCTGCGCCGTGGCTTCGCCGGCCAAGGTCGCGGCCGCACCCTTGACCCGGTGCGCCGCGCGTTCGAGCAGGAGGACATCGGGCCGGTCGCGGGCGCCGTGCAACTGGCGCACCAGTTCGGGTGCGGTGTCGATGAAGGATCTTGCCATGAGAATGAGCAAATTGCGTTTCCCGCGTGCGCGTTCGAGCGCCAGGTCGTGGTTGAAGACGCATGCGGCGGGTGCCATGGCCGCTTGCGGGGGCGCCGTGTCCGGGGCCGCCGCCGGCGCCGTCCATGGGCGTTCCAGGCAGGCGTACAGATCGAGCGGTTCGATCGGTTTCGACAGGTAGTCGTCCATGCCCGCGTCCAGGCAGGTCTGGCGGTCGCCCGACATCGCATGGGCGGTCACCGCCACGATATGGATATGCGCGCCGCTCACCGCTTCGCGGCGGCGGATTTCGGCGGTGGTCTGATAGCCGTCCATCTCCGGCATCTGGCCATCCATCAGAATGACATCGAAGTCTTCGCTCTCGAGTATCCGCAACACCTCGACGCCGTTGCCGACCACGCTGAAGGCGTGCCCACGGCTACGCAACAATTCGCTGATCAGCATCTGGTTGATGGGATGGTCGTCGGCGACCAGCACGCGCAAGCGCTTTTGCAGGGGCGGCGCGGGTGGCTGCGCGCCAGGCGAGGCGCTATGCGAGGCCCCCGCCTGCAAGGCGGGCAGCGGGCCGTCGGCCTTGCCCTTGACGATCCCCAACAGGGCGTTGAACAGCTCCGAGTGCCTGACGGGCTTTTTGATAAATTCCGTCACCCCCGCCTCCACGCAGGCTTGCAGCGCGGCGCCGCCGTCCCGCAGCGGCAGCATGGCGATGAGCGATGCCGGCGTCAGCCCGGCGGCGCCAAGTGCGCTGGCCAGGGCTGCGCCGTCGTCGAGCAGCGTTGCGCTGCAGATGGCGGCGCAAAACGGTTCCGCCGCCGGCGCGCCGCCGGCCAGTTGCAGATGGCCAGCCAGGGCGGCCTTGCCTTGCACCAGGGTGGGAAGCATTTTCCAGCTGCGCAGCAGGTTGACGATAATCTGGCCGGAGGTGGCGTTGTCATCGACCACCAGTACCGGCTTGTACTGCAGTCCGGCGTGGCCCGGAACCGACTCCAGCCCTGCCGGGTGCTGCGCGAGCTGGACCGAGACCGTGAAATAGAATTGCGTGCCCATGCCCGGTTCGCTGTCGACCCACAGCCGGCCTCCCATCAGGTTCACCAGCTGGGAGACGATGGCCAGTCCCAGCCCGGTACCGCCGTACTGGCGGGTGGTGGAGGCGTCGGCCTGGACGAACGACTCGAAAATATGCTCCTGCTGCTGGCGTGAAATGCCGATACCCGTGTCGCGCACGCCGAGCAGCAGTTCGGCGCACCCGTCATGCTGCGACTGCAGGGCGACCGTCAGCACGACTTCGCCGCGCGCGGTGAACTTGATCGCGTTGCTGGCCAGGTTGATCAGGATCTGCGCCAGCCGGCCCTTGTCGGCGACGATCATGCGCGGTACCTCGGGTGCGATGTCGAAGGCCAGTTCCAGGCGTTTTTCCGCCGCGCCCGCCGCCAGGGTGCGGAAGATATTGGCGATTTCTTCGCGCAGGTCGAATGCCGTTTTCTCCAGAACAAGTTTCTTGGCCTCCATCTTGGAAAAGTCGAGGATATCGTTTAACAGGCGCAGCAGGGAGTCGGCCGACGATTCGATCAGTGTCATGTACTCCTGCTGTTGGTCGGAGAGCCCGGTTTTCAGCACCAGCCGCGTGAAGCCGATAATGCAATTCATGGGCGTGCGGATTTCATGGCTCATGTTGGCCAGGAATTCGCTCTTCGCTTCATTGGCCGCTTCGGCTTTGTGCTTGGCTTCCTGCAACTGGATTTCAAACTTCTTGATGGCGGTGACGTCGTGGTCGGTCCCGCGGTAGCCGATGAACGTGCCGTCGGGGTCGAACACCGGTACCGACGACGATTCCAGATAGCGATCGCTGCCGTCGCGGTGGCGCCAGCGTATCAGCCAGCTGTTCCACCCTTCGCCTTTCTGTTGCAGATGCAGGATGGTGGCGGCGACGCCGGCCCGTTCGTCTGGGTGGACATAGCGCAGCATGCCCTTGCCGGTCAGTTCATCCGGCGCGTGGCCGAGCATGGCCTCGACCGCCGGGTTGGAATACAGGATGCGGCCGTCCCTGTCGAGCGACCATATCCAGTCTTTGGTGGTCTCCACGATCGAGCGGAACTTTTCCTCGCTCAACCTGAGCCGGTCTTCGGTCCGCTTGCGGTGGGTGATGTCGTTGTACAAGCACAGCAGATGGGGCGCGCCGGACAGCTCCACCACATCGGCCGACAGCAGCACGCTGATCACGGCGCCATCGGCGGTGCGCATGGCCGCTTCCACGTCGCTGATCGAGCCTTCCCGGCGCAGCCGCTCCATCATGGCTGCATGGGCCGCCGGCGCGAACCAGTCATCGAGCGGCGCGGCGGGACGGGTCAGCAGCGCGCTGCGTTCCTGTCCGATCAGTGCGCAAAATGCATCGTTGACTTCCAAAAAGGCGCCATCGGGCATGCTGCTGACGGTAATCGCAACCGGACTCATGCTAAAAATCTTGGAAAAACGTTCTTCCAGCTGGTGCATGCGTTCTTCGACATTCTTGCGCTCGCTAATGTCCATCATGGCGCCGATCATGCGCACTGCCTCGCCGTGCGCGTCGTGGATGATGTAGCCGCGATCGTGGACATAGGCAAACGTGCCGTCCGCGCGGCGGAAGCGGTACTCGCCGGTCCAGTACTGGCCGCCCGCGTGGATTTCATGCTCGACTTCGCGCGTGACCCAATCGCGGTCGTCCGGATGGATCTGGTCGACCCACCACTGGGCCGGCGTTGCCGTCGTGGCCAGCTCGTGACCGAAGGTGTGCGCAATGCCCGCGTTCCACCAGATCTCGTCGATCGCGAAGTCCCAGTCCCACACCGTATCGTTGGTGGCGCGCGCAACCAGGTTGAAACGGTCCAGCGTCTTGCGCAGGTCGTCCTCGGCGCGCTTGCGCTCGCTGACATCGACCCCCACCATCGCGTACGAACCGGCTTCGCCCTCCAGGTGCTCGATGCGCACCACTGAAAACAAGAAGGGGACCACGTTGCCGCTGCGCGTGCACAAGGCAAATTCGCCGCGCCAGGCGGCAAGCGATGCTTCACGGAAAATATCCTGCAAATAGCCGCTGTCGCTCCCGGGGCAGGCGAATTGATCCATCGACAGGCCGTCGCAGTCTTCGTGTTCCGCAATGCCAAGCAGGTCGCGCCCGGCGCCGTTGAGATACAAAATGTTCTGCTCTTCGGAAACGAAGGCCACCAGGTTGGGGGTGGCGTCGAGGAAGGCGCTAAAGCGCGAACTGACTTCGGAAGCCCGGCGCTCGTCGCTGATGTCGCGCAGGATTGCCACCGACAAGCGTCCCCCTTCGTGCAGCGCTTCGCGAACGGCAATGTGCAGGGGGAACAGACTGCCATCCTTGCGTTTGCCGTGCACTTGCATCCCTCGCGCGCTGTCGTGCCGCGCCGGTCCGCCCGGCTGCCCGATGGCGGGCGGGCCGGCCGGAATCAGCCCGGCCAGGGCGGTATCGAGCACCTCCGGCGCCGCATAGCCGAACATGGCGGCGGCGGCCGGATTGATCGACTTGATGCGGCCATGCTCGTCGATGGTGAGCAAACCCTCGGCCATATTGTCGAGCACCGCCTGGATCTTGGCCTCGCCCGCGCGTGCCTTTTGCTTGGCCGCCAGCAGGGCCGAGATCAGCGGGGACACTTGCCAGTGTAAAAGAAACATTCCGCACATAAAGAGTATGGCCAGCACCGCCACCATATACGTTGTTTGCGTGCGGATCGGCTCGTACAATTCGACGGCGTCTTCTTTCACCACCAGGCCCAGGCCGGTGGCGCCGATCGGCCCGTAGGCGGCGACCACCATCCGTCCCCGGTAATCTCTTGCCACGGTCAGTCCGGTATGGCCATCGAGTGCCAGGCTCATCGGCAGGCTGGCTCCGTTGCGTATCCGCAGCGCCCCGGTAAAACCGCCCGGGTGCAGGCGGGTCGGCAGGCAATTCATGCGGCCGCTGCCGCTGGCCGCGCAAATCGCAATATCGCCGCTTTTTCCCAGGAGCGCGGCATCGGCCAGCAGGGTTTGTACGATGGGCAAGTTGCGCTCGGCGACGATGGTGCCGATGACGGTCGCCCCCGTGTGCACCGGCACCGCTATCTTCAATCTGGGCACAGTCGACCAGGAAAGTTCCTGCTCATTGTTCAAGCGCAAGGTGACGGACGCGCTGGTCGCGGGCGCGCCGGCGCGCAGCAGCGCGCTCCCCTTGCCGGTCAGTGCGGCGACCGAGGAGTAGCCGTCGCTGAGCAAGTGATGCTCCAGCTCGGTCTCATCGGCCGCCGGCCCGGCGGCGGCGGCGCGCGCGTATTCCTTGAGCAGGGCAGGGTCGCTGGCAAGCGAACGGGCCTGCAAGCGGGTGTTTTCCAGCACGAAGTTCAACAACTGGGCGCGATTCGAATGCGCCGCCCGCATATTCAGGTGCAAGGCCGCCTCGGTGCGGTGGGCCGACATGACCGAGCTGATCATCCCGGCCGTCAGCGCCATCGACAGCAGGATGACCGTCGCGATCGCGGTGATGCGCTTGTCGCCGCGCTCGCGCCTGAAGCCGCTTTCCTTGACGGTGCGGTACCAGCGCAGCCACAGCGCACTGCCGAGCAACAGGACGCCGAACGCCGTGTGCGGCGCCATCCCGACGAATTGATACCCTTCGTAGAGCAGCGCCAGCTTGAGCGAGTGGCCGGTCATGCCGACGATCCCGAGCGATACCAGCGCCAGGCACAGCAGCTGGACGGTCCAGCCGACGACGCGTGTCGCGCGTTGCCGCTCCTGCAGCAAGAGAGCGGCGCCGGCCAGCCAGAAACCCAGGCAAGTGAGCGGCGACATGCGTCCGGGATGGGGGTTGGGGTCGGCCAGCCACACATCGACGAACAGCTGGTCGATATGGAGGTCGATGCCGGTCAGGTTTTGCAGGCCGACTAGGCCCGCCACGCCCAGCATGGCCGCGCAGGCCCCGCCACGCACGGCGCGCCCCAGCGGCGCTTGCCGGTCGGAAATCGCGAGGGCGATACCGGCAAGTATGAAACACAGCGCCGTGTTGAACACCATCGCGACCGCGCCGGGCAGCGGTTGCACCAGATCGCGCAGGCGCAGGCCCCAGCCGGCGATCACGACAGCGCCCAGCAGCATCAGCAATGCCCCAAGCGATCGTTGAAGCTGTGAGAATGTCAACACTGAAGCCTTTCCGCCATGGATGGCCGCAACGGGTCACCGGCGTCCCTCGCCACCGGTGGCACTCGGCAAAGATGTCTTTCACGAAATTGTTAGCCGACTATACAAGATCGCTTCCGGCTTTCGACCCGATTCGGATGGGTTCGGCAAAAAAACCACGTCGCCTCCGGCTGGCGTCGAACCTAGGCGGGCCTGGCCGCTTCCCCATGCAGAACGCAGCTGTGCTCGCTCGTCCCCAGTTCCACCTGCAAGGTGCAGTGGGCGATTGCATAATCGGCCTTGAGCGCCGCCACGATGGCGTCCAGCGCGGCGTCGCCCGGGTAGCCGGCGGGCATGACCAAATGCGCGGTCAGGGCCGTTTCGGTCGTGCTCATGGCCCAGATATGCAGGTCGTGCATGCCGGCCACGCCCGGCTGCGCCAGCAGATAGTCGCCCACCGCGCCGGCATCGACATTGGCCGGCACCGCCGCCAGCACCAGGTCGAGCGATTCGCGCAGCAAGCCCCAGGTGGTGACCAGGATCAGCAGCACGATCACGATGCTGACTGCCGGGTCGAGCCAGGTCCAGCCGGTGAAGATGATCGCCACGCCCGACACCACCACGCCCAGCGAAATGGCGGCGTCGGCCGCCATGTGCTGGTAGGCGCCGCGGATGTTCAGGTCGTCCTTGCTGCCGGCCATGAACAGCCAGGCCGAAAAGCCGTTGACCAGCACCCCGATACCGGCCACCACCGACATCGTCATGCCTTGTACCGGGGCCGGATTGGCGAAGCGGTGCACGGCTTCCCAGCCGATCGCGCCGCAGGCGAGCAGCAGCAGCAGGGCGTTGAGCAGCGCCGCCAGGATCGAGGAACTGCGTAGGCCGTAGGTGTAGCGCCCGTTCGGCGCGCGCCGGGTGAGCATGGCCGCGCCCCAGGCCAGCATCAGGCCCAGCACATCGGACAGGTTGTGGCCGGCGTCGGCCATCAGCGCGGTCGAATTGGCCAGGAATCCATAAAAGAATTCGATGCCGACAAATACCGTGTTCAGGCCGATCGCCAGCGCAAAGGCGCGCCCGTTGCCGTTCGGATCGAGCTGGTGATGATGGTGGCCATGCCCGTGCCCATGGTCATGCCCGTGGTCGTGCTTGTCCGCCGCTTTGGCCGGCGCGTGCGCGTGGCCGGCGTGGTCATGGTCGTGATCGTGGTCGTGGTCGTGGGCGCTGGTCATGGGTCGATTCCATTGGTGGGTTCGGCGATGTGTTCGAGCATGTCGGTCAGCACGCCGCTGATGTGGGCATCCGCCGTCGAATAGAACACCTGCTTGCCCTGGCGCTCGGCCTTGACGATGCGCGCGGCGCGCAGCAGGCGCAGGTGGTGGCTGACCAGGGAGCTGCTCAATTGCAGGCCGGCCGCGATGTCGCCCACCGCAATCGGCCCTGGCAAGCACGACAATACGATGCGCAGCCGGGTCGGGTCACCCAGCAGATGGAACAGGTCGGCCAGTTGGGCGATCGAGGCGTCGTTATCGGGAGAAGGTTTCATGGTTAACATGTGAAGATATGTAGATATGATAGCGCATATCCGGATCACATGGCTGCGCTTGTTGGAAATTACGGCTTTTGCATCTCGGCGGCAATGGCCGCACGGGTTTTGGGATCGAGTTTGGCCACGGCTTTGGCCAGCTTGTCGCCATCGCGCAGGGCGCTGCTTTGCTCTGGCGTGAGTTCCTTGGCCACCATCACCGGGGCCGGGGCAGGCGCCGGGCGCAACAGCAGCGCCTGGCCGGCCAGCACCACGAACGCGCACAGCAGCGCGGCGCCGCCGGCGATGGCGATCGCGCGTTTTTCCTGCGCCGCGGCAGCCTGGACGGGGCCTGGCGCCGCCGTCACCAGTGCCGCCGGACGCGGGGCGGGCGTGCCGCCGTTGCCCAGGTAGCCGCTCTGCTGCAGCGCCCGCACCTGGTCGGCCAGGTCGGCAGTAGCGTCGTCGAGCAATTCCACGTGGCGCTCGACCGCTTCGGCCAGCACCGCCTCGTTCAATGCCACCAGCGCGAAAATCGGATCGTCGATATCGATCCGCACGCCGGTTTTTTCAAAGACGAGGGTGCGCAGTTTTTGCTGGTCCATGCCGGCTTACCACTGCACTTTGTCGAGTTGTTCGAACAGGTCGCGGAACACCACCTTGATGCGCTGCTTTTCCATCACGTTGAATTTATCGCTTTCGCGCACTTCCTGGGCGGTCAGGCGCGCGATATTCATCTTTTTGATGTCGGCGCCGAAGGTGTCGGCGTTGCGTTGCGACAGCACCACGCGCCCGCACACGCGCGCCGCGTTATCAAAGTAGGTCTGGGACTCGGTAAACACCTTGCCGGTGGCCGATTGCAAGGGGCCGAAGTGCTCGTTTTCCCACAGCACCAGCGGCACCGTGGTCGACTTGGCGGTCGAGACGAAACCCATGGCCGTATCGTGCAAGGTGTCGCCGCCGCCGACGATGGTGTGGATATACACCTTGCGCCCGGATTCCTTGAGCAGGTCGAAGCAATCGTTTTCCAGCAGGTAGCCCATCAGCGGCGAAAAGGTGTTGGCGCCGTTGTCGATGACGCAGTTGCCTTCTTCTTCCAGCAGGTCGATCATCAGCGCGTCGAAGCGCTTGGGGTCGATGTTGCGCGCATCGGTCATGACCGGCACGTGTTTCACGTCCATCGCCTTGTAGCGCGAAAAGGTGGCGTTTTCCTGATCGGTATCGTAGCAGCGCAGGGGGCGCTCCTCGTCCTTGCCCGCCAGCCACTGCGCGAGGATGGTCGAGACCAGGGTCTTGCCGATGCCGCCCTTGCCCTGCAGGATGAAATGAACCGTATTGTGCATCGAATTTGCTCCAGAAAATCGCCGGCGCCGGTGCGCGTGCCGGCCCGGCCGCTGTCAAGCGGAGGGGGACATGGCGATGGCGCCGCAGCGCCATCGGCGTCGTGTTCGCGCTATTCGATGATGCGCAGCAAGCCTTGCAGCGCATGCAGCACGGTCTGCTCGCGCACCGCCTGGCGGTCGCCGGCAAACACCAGGCGTTCGGTCTGGACCGTGTCGCCCCTGGCCCAGCCGAAGCAGACCGTGCCGACCGGCTTGCCCGGCACCGCGCCGCTCGGGCCGGCGATGCCGGTGGTCGACAGCGCCACATGCGCGTTGCTGTTCGCCAACGCGCCAGTGGCCATGGCGGACGCCACTTCCTCGCTGACCGTGCCCAGCTGCGCGATCAGCGCGGCCGACACATCGAGCAGCTCGGTCTTGGAGGCGTTCGAATAGCTCACGAAGCCGCAATCGAACCAGGCGGTCGAGCCGGCCACCTCGGTGACCGCCTGCGCCACCCCGCCGCCGGTGCATGATTCGGCGGTTACCAGCAGCAAACCTTTCGCTTGCAGCGCGCGGCCGACTTTGGCGGAAAGTTCGAGAATGTCGTTCGTCACGTGTTGCTCCTTTTGGGCTGTCATGGGAGGATCGGATTGCGTATCGAAATTCAGATCGAAATACAGATCGGGGGAGGGTGCGCGCGACGGCGCGGCCCTGCGATTCTACTTTACCATGCCGTATGCAACACTGTTCGTCCACCCTGTTGCAATGTTTCACAAGGGATATCCAAGAGACTTAAAAAAGCGTAGAGTGGACCTGGGGAAATCGTCCTGCCGTGCGCCACTGGCCTGTTGCTCTGCTATGCTGGCCTTCACCGCTGAGTTTGCTTTTTGTCTGATCCGGATTGGAGTCCCATGTCCCCGATTCTCTTGCTGGCCGAACTGCCATGGCGGGCCTGAGCCGATTCGCATTGCGCCGGCGCGCGCTGGCGCTGCCCATCGTGCTGGCCCTGTTGGCCTGGAGCGGCGTTGGCGCGGCCCAGTCGCCGCCCAGCGTCGAAAACCAGGTCAAGGCCGCCTACCTGTTCAAATTCGCCGGTTTCGTCGAGTGGCCCGACGGCAGCTTCGCGCGCGCCGACAGCCCGCTCCAGATCGGCGTCTCCGGCAATGACGGCCTGGCCGACCAGCTCGAACAAATGGTGGCCGGGCGCACCGTCGCTGGGCACGCCGTGCAGGTGCGCAAACTGCGCCGCGGCGACCCCGTCGGCGGCGTCCACATCCTCTTCATCGGCGCCGGCGAACGCGCCGCCGTGATCGACATGCTGGCCGCCGCGCGCGGCCAGTCGGTGCTGACCGTCTCCGACGCCGAGGACGGCATCGCGCTCGGCTGCATGATCGCCTTCGTCGTGGCCCAGGACCGGCTGCGCTTCGACGTCGCCCTCGGCCAGGTCAACTCCAGCCGCCTGCGCATCAGCGCCCGCATGCTGGCCGCCGCCAACCGTGTGCAGGGGGCCACATGATCGTGCGCTCGATCCGCGAAAAACTGGTCACGGTGGTCATGTTCACCACCCTGGCGGCGCTGCTGGTGTCGATCGGCACCGTGATCGCCTACGACCTGCGCAACTACCACAAGGCCCTGCTGGGCGACATGGCGACCCAGGCCGAACTGCTCGGCCACATGACCTCGGCCGCGCTGACGTTCGATGACGCCCGCCTGGCCACCGAAAACCTGGCGCTGCTGCGCATCCGCCCGTCGGTGCGGGCCGGCGCCATCTACGACGCCAAGGGCGCGCTGTTCGCCTCCTACCGCGCGCCGGGCGAACAGCAGGCCTTCCCGGTCAGCCCGCAGACCGACGACCTGCGCGTCTCCGGCGACGACCTGCTGCTGTACCGGCGCGTGGTCGAAAACGGCGAACTGCTCGGCACTGTCTACCTGCGCGCCGAATACACGCTGGTCGCGCGCGCGGTCGACTACCTGAGCATCGCCGCCGGCGTGATCGCGCTGGCCATGCTGATCGCCTGGCTGATGACGCGCCGGCTCGGGCGCATCGTCACCGCGCCGATCGTGGCGCTCACCGAAACCGCGCGCGAAGTGGTCAGCACGCGCGACTACTCGCGGCGCGCCCCGCGCATCAGCGACGACGAAGCGGGCGAACTGGTGGACTCCTTCAACGCCATGCTGGGCGAAATCGAACAGCGCACCGGCGCGCTCGAAACGTCGCACCATGCGATTGCGCGCGAAGCCGAGGAACGCGCCCGCGCCCAGCAGGAAATCATGGACCTCAACGAGCGCCTCGAAGTGCGGGTGCACGAACGCACCATGCAGCTCGAACTGACCAACGCCGAACTGGAAGTGGCCATGTCCGCGGCCAAGAACGCCAACCAGGCCAAGTCGGCCTTCTTGTCGTCGATGAGCCACGAACTGCGCACGCCGCTCAACGCCATTCTCGGCTTCGCCCAGATATTGACCTCCGAATCGCTGCCGTCCACCTTGCCGCAAAAGAAGGAGTTCGCCGGCCACATTCTCAAGTCGGGGCGCCACCTGCTTACCCTGATCAACGAAATCCTCGACCTGGCCAAGGTCGAATCGGGCACCGTGACCTTGTCGATGGAACCGGTGGCGCTGGCCGACATGCTGGTCGAGTGCCGCAACATGACCGAACCGCTGGCGCAGCAGCGCAAGATCCGCATGCTGTTCCCGGACGCGCCGCCCGCCGTGGTGCAGGCCGACCGCACGCGCCTCAAGCAGGTGCTGCTCAATTTGCTGTCGAACGCCATCAAGTACAACCGCGAGATGGGCGCGGTGGTGTGCGACTGCAGCGTCGTCACCGCCAACCGCGTACGCCTGTCGGTGCAGGATACCGGCATGGGCCTGCGTCCCGAGCAGATCGATTCGCTGTTCCAGCCGTTTAACCGCCTGGGCCAGGAAAACGGCAGCGAAGAAGGCACCGGCATCGGCCTGGTCGTCACGCGCCGCCTGGTCGAACTGATGGGCGGCGAAATCGGCGTCTCGAGCAGTGTCGGCGTGGGCACCGTGTTCTGGATCGAGCTGGGACTGACCCAGCCGGTGCCGTCGGTGGTGGTCGAGGCGACCGTGCTGGCGCTCGAGCCCAAGGAAGCGAGCGCGCCGCGCGCCGACCACACCTTGCTGTACGTCGAAGACAACCCGGCCAACCTGAAGCTGGTGCAGGAGATCGTGCGCTACCGGCCCGACCTGCATTTGCTCACCGCGCCCGATGGCCACCTCGGCATCGAAATGGCCAAGGCGCACCTGCCGGACGTGATTTTGATGGACCTGAACCTGCCCTGCGTGAGCGGCGCCGACGCCCTCAAGGAGTTGCGCAGCGACCCGCGCACAGCCCACATTCCCGTCATCGCGCTGACCGCCAGCGCGATGCCGCGCGACGTCGAGCGCGGGCTGGCCAGCGGCTTTGCGCGTTACCTCACCAAACCGATCAACATTGACGAATTCAACGAGGCGATCGACACCACCCTCGCATTCGCCGACATGCGGCAGCTTGCGCAGAAAGCGCGAAATCCATGACAGCCCTCGAAGACATCCATCACGCCGCCATCCTGATCGTCGACGACCAGATGGTCAACGTCCAGCTGCTCGAGTACCTGCTCACGACCACCGGCTACACCAACGTCAGCAGCACCACCGACCCGCGCGAGGTGGCGGCGCTGCACATGAAGCACCGCTACGACCTGATCATCCTCGACCTGCACATGCCGGGCATGAACGGCTTCCAGGTGATGGAGGCGCTGGCGCCCATGGAAACCGAAGCCTACCTGCCGGTGCTGGTGGTGACGGCCGAACCGGACAAGAAGCTGGCCGCGCTCGACGCCGGCGCGCGCGACTTTGTCGGTAAACCCTTCGACCCGGTCGAGGTGCTCACGCGCATCCGCAACATGCTCGAGGTGCGCCTGCTGCACCGCGAATCGAAGAACTACGGCATCCTGCTCGAACAAACGGTACGCGAGCGCACCGCCGAACTGCAGCGCTTTCGCAGCGCCATGGACGCCACCGACGACGCCATCTTCCTGATCGACATCGGCGCCATGAAGGTGGTCGACGTCAACGACGGCGCCTGCCGCATGCTTGGCTACCAGCGCGACGAACTGCTGCGCCTCGACCCCACCGTGTACGGCCTGGCCGCGCGCGGCCAGCTGGCCTGCCAGGCCGATCCTGCGCGCGACGCGCTGCGCTACCCGGACCTGGTCGAAGACCAGCTCACGCGCGCCGACCTGCGCGAAGTGGCGGTCGAAATCTACTGGCAGACCCAGAACGTGGGCGGCACGCGCATGCTGATCGCGGTCGCGCGCGACATCAGCGAACGGCTGGCCGCGCGCCAGCGCCTCAAGCACCTGGCCAGCTACGACAGCCTGACCGGCCTGCCCAACCGCACCCTGTTCTACCAGACCTTGCGCGAAGCGATCGAGCTGGCGCAGGACAAGCACTGGCGCATCGTGGTGCTGTTCATCGCGCTCGACCGCTTCAAGACCATCAACGATTCGCTCGGCTCGGCGCTGGGCGACGAATTGCTGCGCCAGTTCAGCACGCGCCTGGTGCAGTGCGTGCGCATCCGCGACACGGTCGGGCGCCTGGGCGGCGACGAATTCGCGCTGATCCTCACCATGACGCGCAACCAGCAGGACGCCGTCAACGTGGCCAACGAAGTGCGCGACACCCTGCGCGCGCCGTTCGACCTGCACGGCCGCCAGGCGGGTCTTACGGCCAGTATCGGCATCGCCATGTATCCGGACGACGCCCTCGATCCCGAAACGCTGATCAAATATGCCGACACGGCCATGGGCCGCGCCAAGGAGGCGGGGCGCGACGGCTACCGCTTCTTCACCGCCGGGATGAACGTGCAGGTGCTGGCCCGGCTCGACCTCGAACTGGCGCTGCGCCACGCGCTCGAGCATGGCGAGTTTTTGCTGTACTACCAGCCCAAGGTCAATTTGCGCACCGGCCGCATCGCCGGCGCCGAAGCGCTGCTGCGCTGGAACCGGCCCGGCTTCGGCCTCGTGTTCCCGGCCGAATTCGTGCCGGTGATGGAAGAAACCGGCTTGATCGTGCGCGTCGGCGCATGGGTGATCGAAGAAGCCTGCCGCCAGATCGCGCAGTGGTCGGCCGGCGAGACCGGCGACGTGCGGGTGGCGGTCAATGTGTCGAGCCGCCAGTTCGTCGAGGGCGACCTGGAAGGCGACATCCGCGCCGCCATCGGCAAGCACGGGATCGACCCGTCGCTGCTGGAACTGGAGCTGACCGAAAGCGCGCTGATGTCCAACGCCGAGCATACGATCAAGGTGCTGGGCAACCTCAAGCAGCTCGGCATCACGATCGCCATCGACGACTTCGGGACCGGTTATTCGAGCCTGGCGTACCTGAAGCGCTTCCCGATCGACAAACTCAAGATCGACATCGCTTTTGTGCGCGAGGTGACGGTCAACCCGGACGACGCGGCCATCGCGCTGGCCATCATCGGCATGGCGCACTCGCTGCACATGCAGGTCATCGCCGAAGGGGTGGAAACAGCGGCGCAGATGGCTTACCTGCGGCGCCATCGCTGCGACGAAGTGCAGGGCTTTCATTTCAGCCGCCCGTTGCCGGTCAAGGAGTTCGGCGCCATGGTGCTGGCCAACCTGACGCAGCCGCAGGAGCCGGAGTCGCCCGACAATCACCGCCAGACCTTGTTGATCGTCGATGACGATGTCAATGTGCTCTCGGCGCTGCACCGCTTGTTCAAGCGCGATAACTACCGGATCTTGACGGCGGTGTCGCCGGCCGAAGGATTCGAGCAATTGGCGCTGCACACGGTGCAGGTGATCGTGTGCGACCAGCGCATGCCGGGGATGAGCGGGACCGAGTTTTTGAGCAAGGTCAAGGAGCTCTATCCGGACACGATCCGGATAATCTTATCCGGCTACACCGGGCTCGAAGCGGTGCTCGACTCGATCAACCGGGGGGCGATCTACCGCTTCTACACCAAGCCGTGGGACGAGACGCAGTTGCGCGACAACGTGCGGCTGGCGTTTCATCATTACTGGCTGATGAACGGGCCGAAGGACGATCCGCATAATGCGCACTTTGTCGATGCCGGGCAGGTGGCGGCGCAGTAGGGAGACTAAGCATGTTTGCGCTTGGCTTGACTTTAGCTCCGTCGTTCCCGCCTGCGCGGGAACGACGGAGGTACTAAATCAGGCGCTGGCGAAGTGGTCGAACCCGGCCAATTGCAAGTCGAGCGCCTGGCCGCGCGCATCGACCAGACGCAGGCCCGGCGCCGCATCGATGGTCCCCACGCGCGTGACGGCGGCGCCGCTGGCGAGGCCGGCGGCCAGGATCGCCTCGCGCTGCGCCGGCGCGGCGCTAAAACACAACTCGTAATCGTCACCGCCGGCGGCGCAGAACTGGCGCCGCAGCGCCTGCGCCTGCGCGGCCAGCGCCGGCCCGGCCGGCAGCGCATCCACATCCAATGTAGCGCCGACCTTCGACGCGGCCAGGATGTGTCCGAGATCGCCCACCAGCCCATCGGAGATATCGATCGCCGCGTGAGCCAGGCGCGCGCCGGCCAGGGCCAGGCCAAGCGCCACGCGCGGCGCCGGCGCGTGCATGCGCGCGCCCGCCAGCAGCTGCGCGGCATCATCGAGTGCCACTTCCTTGCGGTACCCGGCCAGCGCCAGTCGAGCGTCGCCCAGGGTGCCCGAGATCCAGAGATCGTCGCCGGCGACGGCCGCGGCGCGCCGCAACGCGTGGCCGGGCGCCAGTTCGCCGAAGATGGTGATGCAGATCGTGAGCGGGCCTTTGGTGGTGTCGCCGCCGATCAGTTCACAGTCATGCAGGTCGGCCAGCGCAAACAGGCCGGCGGCAAATTCGCCGAGCCACGCCGGGTCGGCTGCCGGCAGCGCCAGCGCCAGCGTAAAGGCGACCGGCCGCGCGCCCATTGCCGCCAGGTCCGACAGATTCACGGCCAGGCATTTGTGGCCCAGCATGCGCGCATCGGCGCCGGCGAAGAAATGGCGGCCCTCGACCAGCATGTCGGACGAAATGGCCATCTGCATGCCGGGGGCGGGCGCCAGCAGCGCGCAATCGTCGCCGATGCCGAGCGCGGCCCGGCCTGGCCGGGAACGTTTGAAATATTGCTTGATAAGGTCGAATTCGGAGAGCATGCGCAATTGTACTCCGGCATTCTCCGCCCCCGGTGTGCCCCCACCCCGGTGTCAGGTCTGACATTCGGACACGAACCCAGCCATCCCATCCCGGTGTCAGGTCTGACATTCGGACACGAACCCAGCCATTGGTTTTCAGTAAAGTCCAGCTCGTGTCCGTTTGTCAGACCTGACACCGGGGGTGGTGCTTACAGCTTGCCCAAGGTAACTTCGAGCAGGCGCCCCTTTTTCTTGAACTCTTCATTGACCGTCACCAGGATGCGTCCCTGGGCGTCTTCCGCGATCGAGGTTACTTCGCTGGTGGCGTCGGCCCCCGTGCGCTTGTACCCCGGCAGCAGGCTCGACAGGTCGGTCCATTTGTCGCCGTTGTCGTTCGACCACGCCAGGTAGGGCAGGCCATGCGCCTTGTCGAAACCGGCGGCGACGATCACGTTCGGCTTGCCCGCCGGCGAGAGCAGCTTGGTGATGTAGGGATAGCCGGTCCCGCCCGACAAGGGCTGCTTGAGCACGAACTTGTAGCTCTTGCCGCTGTCGTCGCTGCGCAACAGGCCGCCTTCGACGCCGATGAACACGCGCTCGCTCTTGCCCAAGCTGGTGATCAGGTGCACATTGCGGTTTTCCAGCTCGGGCACGCTGATCGGCACCGGGACCATGGACGCCAGCGCGGAATTGTCGGCGTTCATGCTGTAGGCGCGCACGTAGGCCATGTCGAGCGGGCATTCGCCGCCGGTCAGCAGGCGACCACCGGCCACCTCGAAGGCCTGGTGGGTGCAGCTCATGCTGTCCATGCTGCCCATGATGGGCTTCCAGCTCAGGCCCTGGTCGTTCGAGACCTGCACGTTCTGGCCGGCGCCGCCGTTGGCGAACCAGCGCTTGCCGACTGCCTTGATGTCATTGACCTCCATGCGTTCGCAATAGGTCGCGTAGCAGATGCGGAAGTCTTTGTCCTTGGGAACGAAGGTCATCTTGGCCTGGTCGAGCTCGCATAAAGTGTGTTCGTCGGCGCTGCCCCAGGCGGGCTGCACCAGCACGGTCTTGCCATCCACCTGCTTCAGGTCGGCCGCGCGCCGCACTTCGACCTGCGCGCTGGCCGGCAGCTTGCATTCGCCCAGGGCCACGTTTTGCCAGGCCGACCTGGCGCTCACGCCGCGCGCGGTGGCGATCACCGAGGTGCCCTCGGCTTCGGTATTGGTCAGCGCAACATAGGCGTTCTTGTCGTCGATGGTGACGGCCTTCATGCCGCGCTCGTTACTCATCAGGATGTCGACCCGGGCCACCGGGTCGGGCGTCGGCAGCGGGGCGGGCTTGCCCGCGTCGCCACCGCCGCCGCCGCAGGCGGTAAGCAGGGTGGCGGCGATCAGGCCGGCGGGAAGGCATTTCTGGAAGTCGTTCATGGCATTGTCTCCGGACAGGTTGGGGCGCGCCGCGCACGGACGGAGGTTCCGGCCGGCAGTGCCGCGATGTGGCATTCTCGGTCCGGGAGCGTGCCGGGGTCTATTGCGTTTATGTCTAGGATTTGTATCAACTGTCGGCAATCTGTACCGCCTTGTGACGCCGAGCGAGCGTTCGCTTCGTTTTTTTTGCCGCAAAAACGGCATGTTTTACGGCAATTGACCCGAGCTTGGTGAAAATACGTACCTTGTTGAAAGATCACGTCTGATAAAATCGTCAGTCCCCGACAGTACACAGGAAGGCCGTACCAGCATGGATTCGTCACCAGAGAAGAAGGAAGAACTGCGCCAACAATTGCGCCTCGCCGCGCTCGAGTATCACGAGTGCCCCCGCCCCGGCAAGATCAGCGTCACCCCCACCAAGCAGTTACTCAACCAGCGCGACCTGGCCCTGGCGTATTCGCCGGGCGTGGCCGCGCCGTGCGAAGAGATCGTCAAGGATCCGGGCAACGCCTATAAATACACGGCGCGCGGCAATCTGGTGGCGGTCATCACCAACGGCACCGCCGTGCTGGGCTTGGGCAATATCGGTCCGCTGGCGTCCAAACCGGTGATGGAAGGCAAGGGCGTGCTGTTCAAGAAGTTCGCCGGCATCGATGTCTTCGATATCGAGATCAACGAGCAAGACCCGGACAAGCTGGTCGACATCATCGCCTCGCTGGAGCCGACTTTCGGTGGCATCAACCTGGAAGATATCAAGGCGCCCGAGTGCTTCTATATCGAACGCCAGTTGCGCAGCCGCATGAAGATTCCCGTCTTCCACGATGACCAGCACGGTACCGCGATCATCGTCGGCGCCGCCATCCTGAACGGCATCAAGGTCGTCGGCAAGGATATCCGCGAGTGCAAGCTGGTGGTGTCGGGCGCGGGCGCGGCCGCGCTGGCCTGCCTGGAACTGATCGTCGACCTCGGTTTCCCGATCGAGAACATCTATGTGACCGACCTGGCCGGCGTGGTCTACAAGGGCCGCGTCGAACTGATGGACCCGGACAAGGAGCGTTTCGCCCAGGACACCCCGTTGCGCACCCTGGCCGAAGTCATGCCGGGCGCCGATATTTTCCTGGGCCTGTCCGCCGGCGGCGTGCTCAAACAGGACATGGTCAAGGCCATGGCGGCCAATCCGCTGATCCTGGCGCTGGCCAACCCGACCCCGGAAATCCTGCCGGAAGACGTGAAGGCCGTGCGCGGCGACGCCATCATCGCCACCGGGCGTTCGGACTATCCGAACCAGGTGAACAATGTGCTGTGCTTCCCGTACATTTTCCGCGGCGCCCTCGATTGCGGCGCCACCACCATCACGCGCGAGATGGAAATTGCAGTCGTGCATGCGATTGCCGACCTGGCCCACGCCGAGCAGTCGGACGTGGTGGCTACCACCTACGGCATCAGCAATCTCTCGTTCGGCCCGGAATACCTGATCCCGATGCCGTTCGATCCGCGCCTGTTGATCCACATCGCCCCGGCCGTGGCCAAGGCCGCGTTCGAGTCGGGCGTGGCGACGCGCCCGATCGCCAACCTGGAAGCCTACGCCGACAGCCTGCAGCAGTTCGTGTACCGCAGCGGCACCTTCATGAAGCCGCTGTTCGCGGTGGCCAAGGCGGCCCCGCCGGAACTCAAGCGCATCGTCTACGCCGAGGGCGAAGAAGAGCGCGTGCTGCGCGCGGTGCAAGTGGTGGTCGACGAGAAACTGGCGCGTCCGATCCTGGTCGGCCGTCCGAGCGTGCTGGAGCAGCGCATCGTCAAATTCGGCCTGCGCTTGAAGCAGGGCGAGCATTTCGACGTCATCAACCCGGACCACGAAGACCGCTACCGCGATTACTGGCAGACGTATTACGCGATGACCATGCGTAAAGGCGTGACCCAGGAATACGCCAAGCTGGAAATGCGCCGCCGCCACAGCCTGATCGGCGCGATGATGATCCACAAGGGCGACGCCGACGGCATGATCTGCGGCACCTTCGGCACCACCAACTTGCACCTGCACTATATCGACCAGGTATTGGGCAAGCGCGACGGCGCCAATGTGTATGCGGCGATGAACTTCCTGATCTTGCCGGAACGCCAGATGGCGATCGTCGACACCCATGTCAACGAAAATCCGAGCGCCGAGCAACTGGCCGAGATCACCATCATGGCGGCCGACGAGATGAGCCGCTTCGGCCTGATTCCGCGCGCGGCCTTGTTGTCGCACTCGAACTTCGGTTCGGCCAACAGCGCCTCGGCCCAGAAGATGCGCGCGGCGCTGGCGCTGGTGCAGCAAAAGGCGCCGCAGCTGGAAGTCGATGGCGAGATGCACGGCGACGTGGCGCTCGATGCCAAGCTGCGCAAGCAGATGATGCCGCACTCGACCTTGCAGGGCGAAGCGAACCTGCTGGTGATGCCCAATATCGACAGCGCCAACATCGCCTACAACCTGCTCAAGACGGCGGCCGGCAACGGCATCGCGATCGGCCCGGTGCTGCTCGGCTGCGCCAAGCCGGTGCACATCCTGACCCCGTCGGCCACCGTGCGCCGCATCGTCAACATGACCGCGCTGTGCGTGGTCGATGCGGTGTCGGAGCGCTGATCGGCAGCTAAGGCCGCGCTTCGTTTTGCGCCAAGGACGGCCGCCATCTTCACGGATCGCGGCCGTTTTTTGTAGTAACACTGGCGCGGAATGAGGTGTATTACTACATTTCATTACAGCTCAAGATAGGCGTAACAATCCGTAAGACGCTGCCCTTCTGCGTAGAAAACAGGCATAATATCTACGCAAGTCGTTGTTCATATTGCACGAAAGCCTTTTGCGTAAAGAATAGTCAAAACGATTCTGTTACAATGCTGAGTTGTTAACTGCGAGTCGGACGTGCAGATTACGGCACTCCAACTACACACGAATATCACGAATTATGCAAAAAACAACAAAAAAAGCCCTGATTACCGGAATCACCGGGCAAGACGGCGCCTACCTTGCGCAGTTGTTGCTTGAAAAGGGCTACGAGGTCACCGGGACCTATCGTCGCACGAGTTCGGTGAACTTCTGGCGTATCGAAGAGCTCGGCATCCAGGCGCATCCGAACCTGCGCCTCGTCGAATACGACCTGACCGACTTGTCCTCCAGTATTCGCCTGATGCAGACCGCCGAGCCGGACGAGGTGTACAACCTGGCGGCCCAGAGTTTCGTCGGTGTGTCGTTCGAACAGCCGGTCGCTACCGCAAGCATTACCGGCCTGGGCGCAGTTAACCTGCTCGAAGCGATCCGCATCGTCAACCCGAAAGCGCGCTTCTACCAGGCATCGACCTCCGAAATGTTCGGCAAGGTCCAGGCCATCCCGCAAGTCGAAGATACCCCGTTCTACCCGCGCAGCCCGTACGGTGTGGCCAAGCTGTACGCCCACTGGATGACGGTCAATTACCGCGAGTCGTATGGCATTTTCGGTTCCAGCGGCATCCTGTTCAATCACGAATCGCCACTGCGCGGCCGTGAATTCGTTACCCGCAAGATTACCGATTCGGTCGCCAAGATCGTCCTCAACAAGCTCGACGTGCTGGAACTGGGCAACCTCGACGCCAAGCGCGACTGGGGTTATGCCAAGGAATACGTGGAAGGCATGTGGCGCATCCTGCAGGCCGAACAGCCTGACACCTTCATCCTGGCCACCAACCGTACCGAAACCGTGCGCGACTTCGTCACCATGGCGTTCAAGGGCGCCGGCATCGATGTCGAGTACAAGGGCAAGGGCGAGGCCGAGACCGGCCATTGCGCCCATACCGGCAAGCTGCTGGTGCGCATCAGTCCCAAGTTCTACCGTCCGTCCGAAGTGGAATTGCTCATCGGCGATCCGGGCAAGGCCTTGCGCGAGCTCGGTTGGGCGCCGAAAACCACCCTGGAGCAGTTGTGCCAGATGATGGTCGAGGCCGACATGCGCCGCAACGAACAGGGTTTTTCGTTCTGATATGACGGCCATGGTCACGGAAACGTCTCCCGCGCCCGGCGCTAGAGGGCAGGGCAAGCGTGCCCTGATCACCGGCCTGCACGGCTTCACGGGACGCTACGTGGCGCGCGAACTGGCCGCCGCCGGCTATCGCGTGTTCGGCACCGTGGTGCCGGGCCATGGCGAGAGCCTCCTTGACACCGATGTGTTCGCGGTCGACCTGCTCGACCGCGCCGGCGTGGCCGCCATGGTCGAACAGGTGCGGCCCGATGTCGTGGTGCACCTGGCAGGCATCGCGTTCGTCGCGCATGCCAACGCCGAGCTGATTTACCGCGTCAACATCGTCGGCACCCGCAACCTGCTCGAAGCGCTGGCCGCCCAGCGCCACCAGCCATCGGCGGTGCTGCTGGCCTCGTCGGCCAATGTCTACGGCAACGCCAGCGCCGGCCAGATCGACGAGTCGCTCGCGCCCGCACCGGCCAACGATTACGCCGTCAGCAAGCTGGCCATGGAACACATGGCGCAGTTGTGGAGCGACAAGCTGCCGATCATCATCGCGCGGCCCTTCAACTATACCGGTGTCGGCCAGGACGAGAACTTCCTGCTGCCCAAGATCGTCGCGCATTTCCGCAAGGCCGCACCCGTCATCGAACTGGGCAACCAGGCCATCGCGCGCGATTTTTCCGATGTGCGCATGGTGGCCGACAGTTACCGCCGCCTGTTGGTGGCCGACGTGGCCGGCCAGGCCTTCAATATCTGCTCGGGCCAGGCGCACTCGCTGGGCGAGGTCATCACGCTGATGGAGTCGATCGCCGGCTACCGGATCGAGGTCAAGGTCAATCCGGCCTTCGTGCGCGCCAAGGATGTGCTGGTCCTGATGGGCAATAATGAAAAACTGCGCGGCGCGATCGGCGGCCTGTCCCCGATTCCGCTGGCCGACACGCTGCGCTGGATGTACCAGGCGTGAGCCGCCTGCGCGTCGGCCTGGGAACGACCATGATCGAACCGGGCCTGACCGGCGGACGGCTGGACGGGATCGGCGTCTACACCCAGGCGCTGCTGCAGCACTTGCCGGGCGCCGGCTGCGATGTGGCCGCTTACTCGTATCCGCGTGCGCGCGGCGACGCTACGGACGTCAAGGTGGGCCGGCCCCTGCCGCAATCGTTCGAAGCGGCCAGCCTGACCGACCTGCTCACGCCGGCAGCGCACCGGGTGCACATGCCGGCCGATCTGTTTCACGCGACCGATTACCGTATCGTGCGCATGGATTGCCCGGTGGTGGCGACCCTGCACGATGCGCTGCCGATCAAGTATCCGCAGTGGTGCAGCCCCGGCATGCGGCGCGCCAAGAACTGGATGCAGCAAAAAGCGGCGCGCAAGGCACAACATGTGATCGCGGTGTCGAACTTTGCGATCGGTGAACTGGTCGAATGCTTCGGGGTCGATGAAAAGCGCATCAGCGTGGTGCCCAACGGCGTCGACGCGGCGTGGCTGCAAGCGCCCGATGCGGCCGCCGTGGCGCAGACCCTGCGGCGGAACGGCTTGCGTGCGGGCTATTTTTTGTTTGTCGGTACTTTGCAGCCGCGCAAGAACGTCGAGCGCTTGCTCAGTGCGTATTTGAGTTTGCCGGATGCGCTGCGCGCCGAACGCCAGCTGGTCATTGTGGGCGGCGCCGGCTGGCGCTGCGAAGAACTGATCGCGCGCATCGCCGCGGCGCAGCAGGATGGCGAGCAGGTGGTGTGGCTGAACCAGCTGACCGGCGCCGACGACTTGCGCCATGTGTATGCGGGCGCGGGGGTGTTTGTGTTTCCATCCTTGTACGAAGGTTTCGGTATTCCCGTGCTCGAGGCGTTTGCGTCGGGGGTGCCGGTGGTGGCCTCGAATAGCAGTTCCTTGCCTGAAGTCACCCGGGGCGCGGCGCTTGACGTCGATCCGGGCAACACTGGCGAGATCGCCGCAGCGATGCAGGCGCTGGCGCGCGACGACGCGCTGCGGCAGCAATGCATTGCGGCGGGCCGCGCTCGCGCAGCCCAGTTGACCTGGCACGACACCGCGCTGCAGACCGCCGCCGTGTATCGTGCCGTCCTTTCCCAATAATCTGACGTCGACCTTTGCCATTTGCGAAACTATGCGTGTCCTACATTTCTATAAAACCTATTTCCCGGAATCGGTGGGTGGCGTCGAGCAGGTCATCCGGCAAATGTGCGTCGGCACCGGCCGCCTGGGCGTGCGCAATGAAGTGCTGACCCTGACGCGCCAGAAAGAAAAGCGCGACGTCGAGTTCGAAGGCCACAAGGTGCGCCTGCTGCCGCTCGACTTCGAAATTTCATCGACCGGGTTTTCGGTGGCCGCCTTCCGCGAACTGGCGCGCATGGCGGAAGATGCGGACGTGGTGCATTATCATTTTCCGTGGCCGTTCATGGACCTGGCGCACTTTATTTCGCGCATCAAGAAGCCGAGCCTGGTGACCTACCACTCCGACATCGTGCGCCAGAAACAATTGCTGCGCCTGTACCAGCCGCTCAAGCACCGCTTTTTGCAAAGTGTGGACACCATTGTCGCCACCTCGCCGAACTACATGGCCTCGTCTGCCGTGCTGGACCGTTATCGCGACAAGACACGCGTGATCACTTACGGGCTCGACAAGACTATTTATCCCGAGCCGGACCAGGCCCGCATGGACAAATGGCGCACCCGGATCGGCGAGCGTTTCTTTTTGTTCGTCGGCGTGCTGCGCTATTACAAGGGCCTGCATATTTTGCTCGATGCGGTTGCCAATACCGATTATCCGGTGGTGATCGTTGGCGCCGGTCCGATCGAGAACGAGCTCAAGGCGCACGCCGAACGGCTCGGCTTGACGCATGTGCTGTTCGTCGGCGCGCTCGACGAGGCCGACAAAGTGGCGCTCCTGACCTTGTGCTACGCGCTGGTGTTCCCTTCGCATTTGCGCTCGGAAGCGTTTGGCATTTCACTGCTGGAAGGGGCGATGTACGGTAAACCCATGATTTCGAGCGAGATCGGCACGGGCACGACGTATATCAATATCGATGCCGAAACGGGCCTGGTGGTGCCACCGAGCGATCCGCAAGCCTTCGGCGAGGCCATGCGCAAGCTGTGGGACAACCCGGAACTGGCGCAAGCGATGGGCAAGCGCGCCGAAGCGCGCTACTGGGAGTTGTTTACCGCCGAGCAGATGGCCAAGAGTTATACCGCGCTGTATCACGAACTGGTGGCGCGGCACGCAACGGTGGCGCTGGCCCAGGTGCAGGCCTAGCAGCCTGTCGGACTTGGGGAGTCGAAGCGAAAAAATAGCTGGGCGAGGCCAGATTTTGACGATTTCGCAGTGCCAATAGCGAGCTATTGGCCGAGAAAGCGGCGAAATATGGACCGTCCCA
>NZ_WHJI01000054.1:0-42864 GCF_011682155.1 Massilia sp. CCM 8734 | reverse complement strand
CCGCTTCATTGAATGTCCCGTTCAATTGGGTAGGGACGCTATCGCCCGCGACATTCCGATTTAAGTTGAAAAACTCCGGCATCGGAAAAGTGACGCTGCGGCGGCGGTTTATGCAACATTCAGGCTAGAGCCCGCATCATGCGGGCAAACAAAAAAGCAGCGCCGGATTACCGGGGCTGCTTTTTATCGGGATAACGCTTGATCAGCTGTTGAAGCCCTTGCCTTCGGCAGCCAGGCGCACCATCAGCGGCGCCGGTTTCCAGGCGTCGCCATGGCGGCCCTTGGCGTATTTCTCCATCGCCATGAGCACATTCGCCAGGCCGACCGTGTCGGCATAGAACATCGGACCGCCACGGAACACGGGGAAGCCGTAGCCGGTCAGGTAGACCATGTCGATGTCCGATGCGCGCATGGCAATGCCTTCTTCCAGGATCTGCGCGCCTTCGTTGACCAGCGAATACACCAGGCGTTCGACGATTTCTTCATCGCTGATCTTGCGCCGTTCGACGCCAATGTCGGCCGAGTGCTTGACGATCATGTCGTTCACATCCTGCGCGACGTAGGCCTTGCGGTCGCCCGCCTTGTAGTCGTACCAGCCCGCACTGGTTTTCTGGCCATAGCGGCCCATTTCGCACAGCAGGTCGGCGGTTTTCGAGTACGTGATTTCCGGCGACTCCACATAGCGGCGCTTGCGGATGTACCAGCCGATATCGTTGCCAGCCAGGTCGCCCATGCGGAACGGGCCCATGGCAAATCCGAATTTTTCGACAGCTTTATCGACCTGTTCCGGCAAGCAGCCCTCTTCCAGCAAGAAACCGGCCTGGCGGCTGTACTGTTCGATCATGCGATTGCCGATGAAGCCGTCGCACACGCCCGATACCACGCCGGTCTTGCGCAGTTTTTTCGACAGCGCCAGGGTGGTGGCCAGCACGTCCTTGCCGGTCTTGGCGCCGCGCACGATTTCGAGCAGCTTCATGACGTTGGCGGGGCTGAAGAAGTGCGTGCCGACCACGTCCTGTGGACGGCTGGTGAAGTCGGCGATCTTGTTCACGTCCAGGGTCGAGGTGTTCGACGCCAGGATCGCGCCCGGCTTCATGACCGCGTCGAGTTGCTTGAACACCGATTCCTTCACGCCCATGTCTTCGAACACGGCTTCGACCACGATGTCGGCCTGGGCAATGTCGGCATAGTTCAGCGTGCCGCTGATGAGGCCGACGCGCTGTTCGAACTTCTCTTGTGTGAGCTTGCCCTTTTTCATCGTGTTTTCGTAGTTCTTGCGGATCGTGGCAATGCCTTTGTCGAGCGCTTCCTGCTTGGTTTCGAGCAGGATGACGGGAATCCCGGCGTTGACGAAATTCATGGCGATGCCGCCGCCCATGGTGCCGGCGCCGATGATGGCGGCCTGCTTGATCTCGCGGGTCGGCGTGTCGGCCGGCACGTCGGGAATCTTGCTGGCGAGGCGTTCGGCGAAGAAGGCGTGGCGCAAGGACTTCGATTCCGGCGTCTGGATCAGGTGCAGGAAGCGTTCGCGTTCGAACTTGATGCCGTCTTCAAACTTCTTCGTGACCGAGGCTGCGACAGTCTCGACGCATTCCAGCGGCGCCGGGAACGCGCCCGACATGGCCTTGACGGTATTGCGCGAAAATTGCAGGAACGCTTCGTGGTTCGGGTAGTTGACTTTGCGGTCGCGCACGCGCGGCAGCGGACGCACGTCGGCGACCTTGTTGGCGAAGGCCACGGCCGCATCGATCAGCTTGGCGTCGGAGGCGAAGACTTCATCGAACAGCGCGGTGCCGGCGAACTTTTCCGACAGCACAGGCGTGCCGGAGACAATCATGTTCAGGGCCATTTCGAGGCCAACCACACGCGGCAGGCGCTGGGTGCCGCCGGCGCCCGGCAGCAGGCCGAGCTTGACTTCCGGCAGGGCGATTTGCGCGCCCGGCATGGCGACACGGTAGTTGCAGCCGAGGGCCAGTTCGAGGCCGCCGCCCATGCAGACCGTGTGGATGGCCGCGACGACCGGCTTGGTCGAGCTTTCGGCGACCTGGATCAGCGAATGCAGCGATGGTTCGGTAAGGGCCTTGGGCGAATTGAATTCCTTGATGTCGGCGCCACCGGAGAAGGCCTTGCCGGCGCCGGTGATGACGATCGCCTTGACGGCGTCGTCCGCCAGCGCGCGGCGAATGCCGGCGACCGCGGCGGTACGCGTCTCAAGGCCCAGTCCATTGACCGGTGGATTGTTCAGTGTGATGACGGCAACGCTGCCATTGACCAGGTATTCGGCGCTCATGTCTCTTCCTTTGTTAGTGGGTTCAGCAGTCTTCGACTATACATCATAATAGAACGGTCGTATTATTTTTTGTGGGGAGATAGACGGGAGTTTTCATCGTAATCGTCTGCGCGGGAAAATTGGGTTCCCGCCTGCGCGGGAACGACGGAGGTATGTTTTGTCCACGGCCCTTAAATCCGTCGTTCCCGCGCAGGGCTCGGCGCCCCCACGGCAACCCAATTTCGTCAATCCACCTACACCTCCAACCACTCCTTGCGTACCCCCGCATCCGCCTTCAACGCCTGCGGCGTGCCTTCGAACACCATCGCCCCGTGCCCCATCACATATACCCGCTGCGAAATCTCCAGCGCAATGGCCAGTTTTTGCTCGACCAGCAGCACCGAAATCCCCTTTTCCTTCAGCGCCAGCAAATACTCGGCCACCAGCGCCACGATCTTCGGCGCCAGGCCCTCGGTCGGTTCATCAATCATGATCAAGTCCGGATCGCCCATCAAACTCCGGCACAAGGTCAGCATCTGCTGCTCCCCGCCCGACAAAAAACCGGCCGCCACGGTACGCCGCTCCAGCAAGCGCGGGAACATCTTGTACATATCCTCGAGCGACCAGCGCCCCACCGCACCCGTCTTCTTCTGCCCCAGAATCAGATTCTGTTCCACCGTCAAGGTCGGGAAAATATCACGATTTTCCGGCACATACGCCAGTCCTTTATGCGCGATCTGGAACGCCTTCAAGCCCAGCACTTCCTCGCCCTTGAACCGCACCGAGCCGGTCGCATTGACCTGCCCCATCACCGCCTTGACCAGGGTGGAGCGCCCCACCCCATTGCGTCCCAGCAGGGAAACAATCTCGCCTTTGCCGATCTGCAGATCGACGCCATGCAAAATATGTCCCTTGCCATAAAACGCATGCAGGTTTTTAATCTCCAGAATGGCGCTCATGCGGCTTCCTCGCTGCCTTCATGGCCCAGGTAGGCCGCCTGCACCGCCGCATTCGAGCGGATATTGGCCGGCGTATCGCAGGCAATGACCTCGCCATACACCAGCACTGCGATTTTATCGGCCAGCCCGAACACCACGCTCATATCGTGCTCCACCATCACCAGCGATTTGCCGACCGTGACCTTACGGATCAACTCGACCGCCGCGTCGGACTCCGAACGGCTCATGCCGGCGGTCGGCTCGTCGAGCAAAATCACATCGGCCCCGCCGGCGATGGTGATGCCGATTTCCAGTGCGCGCTGTTCGGCATAGGTCAGCACCCCGGCCAGCACCTTGCGCTGACGCTGCATGCCGATCTGTTCCAATACCTGTTCCGCGCGCTCGTGGGCGTCGCGCAGCCCGTTCAGGCGCTGCCAGAACGAGTATCTATACCCGAGCGACCACAATACCGCGCAGCGCAGGTTTTCATACACCGACAGCTTGTCGAACAGATTACTGATCTGGAAGCTGCGCGATAATCCCAGGCGGTTGATTTCAAACGGCCGCAAGCCGCTGATGCTGTTCCCGTCGAGGCAGATATCGCCTGAGCTGATCGGAAAACGGCCTGATACCAGGTTGAACAAGGTCGATTTACCCGCCCCGTTCGGCCCGATCACGGCGCAGCGCTCGCCTTTTTGCACGGTCAGGTTCGCGCCCCGGATAATTTCGGAACGGCCAAAACTCTTGCGCACGTCTTTCAATTCAAGTGCGGCCGTTGTCATGCGACACCTCCGCGCTGTTGGGCCACGATTTCTGCATTCACATCACTCCAGACTGCGTCATATCCCGGCTGGAAGCGCCGGTAGCCAACAATGCCCGCCAGCAGGAAAGCGCCGGCCACCAGCCACGGCCCGGCCGTTCTGGTGTCGATCGCCTGCCCGAAACGGGTGATGACGCTGCCGTTGGCCGCGTCCAGGGTCAGGTGATACAGCATCTCGATGCCCATCACCAAGCCCACCATTCCGACCAGCGCGCAGGCGCTTACCGCCAGCAGCGGCTTCCAGATGCGTCCGAACTTGCGCGCCCCCGCCACTCGCAGCAGCAGCAAAATCAGGCTCGACAGCCCCGCCGGGGCATAGCGCACCAGCAAGATGAAGAACAAGCCCAGGTACAGTTGCCACGCCGGCGTGAAGTCCGACAACATCACCGAAAAGAACACGCCGACAATGGTGCCGAGCAAGGGACCGAAGAAGAATCCAATCCCTCCGATGAATACGAACAGCAAGATGCTGCCCGAGCGGATGGCGCTGACGTTCTCGGCGCTGACGATCTCGAAATTGATCGCCGACAGCCCACCTGAGATGCCGGCAAAGAAAGCGGACAGGATCAGGGTCAGGTAGCGTACCCACTGGGTGTCGTAGCCGATGAATCCGACCCGTTCCGGATTGTCGCGCACGGCGTTGGCCATGCGCCCGAGCGGCGTTTGCGTGAAGGCGAACATGGCGACCGTGCTGACGAACAGCCACGCGGCGATGAGGTAGTACACCTGCACCTGCGGCCCGTAGGTCAGGCCCATGAAGGCTTGGCCACGCACGCGGTTGGTGGTGATGCCGCCCTCGCCGCCAAAAAAGCCGGGAAACATCAGCGAGCAGGCAAACACCAGTTCCACCAGGCCGAGGGTAATCATGGCGAAGGTGGTGCCGGATTTCTTGGTCGTCACGTAGCCGAACAGCACGCCGAAGCCCATGCCGGCCACGCCGCCCACCAGCGGAATGAGCGAGGTCGGCACCAGCGCGCCGATGCCGCTGCTGTTCATGGCATGGATAGCAAAGAAGGCGCCCAGGCCGGAATAGACGGCGTGGCCGAACGACAGCATGCCGCCTTGCCCCAGCAACATGTTGTAGGACAGGCCGAAAATCATGACCGTGCCGATCTGGGACAGGATCGACAGCGCCGCACCCTTGGAAAAGATCAGCGGCGCCAGCACCAGCAGCAGCGCAAAGCCGCCCCAGACGAGATAGCGGCCCAGGTTCAGTGGGGTGTAGGTGAGCCTCATTCGCGTGTTCCCATCAAGCCTTTTGGGCGGAAAATCAGGATCAATACCAGCAGCAGGAACGGCAGGATGGCCGCACTCTGCGAGATGGTCAGCTTGAGCACCTCGTAGCCGGGCGTGTCCGTGGTGATGTTGGCGCCCAGGCCGTTGAACAGGCTCATCAGCGAATAATCGAGCGCCACGGCAAAAGTTTGCAGCACGCCAATCAGGATCGAGGCATAAAACGCCCCGGCCAGCGAGCCCATGCCGCCCACCACGACCACCACGAAGATGATGCTGCCAACCGTGGCCGCCATGCCCGGTTCGGTCACGAAGGCGTTGCCGCCGATCACACCAGCCAGCCCGGCCAGCGCGCAACCGCCGCCGAACACCCACATGAAGATGCGCGGTACATTGTGGCCAAGCGCCTCGACCGCGTCCGGATGGCTGAGCGCCGCCTGGATCACCAGCCCGACCCGGGTGCGCGTGAGCACCAGGTAAATACCGGCCAGCATCGACAGCGCAACAAGCATCATGAAGCCGCGATACATCGGGAAACTCGTCGAAAACAGGGTAAACAGCGGGCCGTCGAGTTCCTTCGGGATGGGATACGGCACCGCCGCCCTGCCCCAGATCAGCTGGACCAGCTCGACCACCAGGAAGGACAGGCCGAAGGTGAACAACAGTTCCGGAATATGTCCGAATTTATGCAGCGGACGCAGGCCGTAGCGCTCGACCAGCGCGCCGATCAGGCCGACCGCGACGGGCGCGAGCACCAGCGCCGGCCAGAATCCGAGCACGCTGCTGATGGTATAGGCGATGTAGGCGCCGAGCATGTAGAAACTGGCGTGCGCAAAGTTGAGCACGCCCATCATGCTGAAGATGAGGGTCAGTCCGGACGAGAGCATGAACAGCAGCAGTCCGTAACTGATCCCGTTCAGCAGGGTGAACAGTGTAAATTCCATAGGTGTGATCAGGTTGGGTGGGCGTGCGGGCTCCACCGTGTTCGGAAACGCGAAGGTGGTGGACACGCGCGCCGCAACTACCGGAACCGGACCCGTCCACCCTGCAGTCTTGCCGGGACCGGGCCGCCGGCTTGTGGCCGGACGACGCATCCCGCAGCCGGAGCGCTGCTTAAGCCCCGGGCCGCTTCATCTGGCAGGAAGTCGGCTGGTTCGCCAGGTAGGCGTCGATCTTCTTGTCCATTCTCCAGCCGTAGCCGGTATTTTCCTGATCGTACTTGATGTCCTTGCCGTTGGTCTTGGTCCAGGTGCCGATGTACAGCGGCTGCTGCAACTGGTGATCGACCTTGTTCATGATGACTTCGCCATTGATGCTGTTGAACTTGGCGCCTTCCATGGCGAACGCCACTTTGACCGGGTCGGTTGTCTTGGCGGCCTTGATGGCCTGGGCCAGCATGCCAATGCCGCTGTGGGTCTGGGCGGCGTAGTAATCGTCGTTGTATTTCTTCTTGAACGCTTCGACGATGTCCTTGCCGACGAACTTGTCGTTGTTGACCATCCAGTTGCCGACGATCTTGACGCGATCGGCGCCGGCCGCGCCCATGGCGGTTGGCACGCCCGTGGTGACGCCGTAGTAGGTGTAGAAATTGGCCTTGAGGTCGGCGTCTTTGGCGGCGCGGATCAAGAGGGCCAGGTCGGCGCCCCAGTTGCCGGTGATGACGGTGTCGGCCCCGGACGCCTTGATCTTGGCGATGTAAGGTGAGAAATCCTTGACCTGGGCGATCGGGTGCAGGTCGTCGCCGGCGATCTTGATGTCCGGACGCTTGCGTTTCAGGTATTCCTTGGCGGCGCGGCTGACGGCCTGGCCGAAGGCATAGTTCTGGCCGATGATGTAGACGCTTTTGATGTCCTTGTTGGGCGCCATGTAGGAGGTCAGCGCCTCCATTTTCATGTCGGAATTGGCGTCGAAGCGAAAGTGCCAGAAGCTGCACTTGCTGTTGGTCATGTCCGGATCGATGGCCGCGTAGTTGAGGTACACGACTTCCTTGCCCGGATTGCGCTCGTTATGCTTGTTGATGGCGTCGAGCAGGGCCAGGCCGACGCCGGAGCCGCTGCCCTGGGTGATGTAGCGGTAGCCCTGGTCGATGACGGTTTTGAGCAGGGTGAGCGACTCCTGGGGGCTGCCTTTGTTGTCGAAGCCGACCACCTCGAGTTTATGCTCGCCGGCCCATTTTTGCTGGGTGGCCATGTCGGCGATCAACTGGAAGCTTTTCAGCTGGTTCTGCCCAACCGGTGCGAAAGGCCCCGACAGAGGGTCGATGTAGGCGATCTTCACGGTTTCGGCCTGGGCCGCAGCCGACAGCAATGCAACCGAAACAGCCAGTGTCAACGGGCGAATAGTCTTGATCATGCGTCTCCATCCTTCTCTATTGTCTATGCGGGTCTGATGCCCTTGCAGCAAGTGCTGCCCATCCTGGTGCTGAAAACCTCTTCTCTAAACGTTGGTCGTACGGCTGTGCTTGTTACTGAGCTAAATAGCGATCCGTCGCCCCCGCGCAGGCGGGGGGCGACGGTCCAGAGATTAATGTCCATCGCGACTAGTGCATCTTATCTGGCGTTTGCCCATTCAAACCACCGGCAACTGATGGGCCTTGAACTGATCGCGCAACTTGTTCTTCTGAATCTTGCCGGTCGCTCCCATCGGCAGCGCCTCGATGAACACCACATCGTCCGGCATCCAGAACTTGGCGATCTTGCCACCAAAGAAAGCCAGCATCTCTTCCCGCGTCACTTCCATCCCTGGACGTTTGACCACCAATAACAGCGGACGTTCATCCCATTTTGGATGCGCGATGCCGATACATGCCGCCTGCAGCACCGCCGGATGCGACATGGCAATGTTCTCCAGGTCAATCGTGCCGATCCACTCGCCGCCGGACTTGATCACATCCTTGCTGCGGTCGGTAATCTGCATGTAGCCGTCGGCGTCGATGGTGGCTACATCGCCGGTTGGAAACCAGCCATCCTGCAGCACGTCGCCGCCCTCGTTCTTGAAGTAGCTCTTGATGATCCATGGGCCTTTTACCAGCAAGTGGCCGTAAGTACTGCCATCCCACGGCAACTCCGTACCGGCGTCGTCGACGATTTTCATGTCCACGCCGTAAATCGCATGCCCCTGCTTCTGCAAAATCTTGCGCTGGGCCTCTTTCGGCAAGCTCAAATGCCTGGTCTGCAAGCCGCCCGCAGTGCCCAGCGGCGACATTTCGGTCATGCCCCAGGCGTGGATGACCTCGACATCGAACTTGTCGATCAAGGTATCCATCATCGCCGGCGGACAGGCCGAACCGCCGATGACCGTGCGCCGGAACGTGCTGAACTGCAGCTGATTCTGGAGCGCATAATTGATCAGGCCCAGCCAGACGGTCGGCACGCCGGCCGAGAACGTGACCTTTTCAGCTTCGAACAGCTCGTACAGCGACTTGCCGTCCAGCGCCGCGCCCGGATAGACCATCTTCGCGCCCGACAGCAGTACCGAATACGGCAAGCCCCACGCATTGACGTGGAACATCGGCACCACCGGCAGCACGGTGTCGGCCGACGACACGTTGAGCGCATTCGGCATCGCGGAACCATACGCGTGCAGCACGGTCGAACGATGCGAGTACAAGGCCCCCTTGGGGTTGCCCGTGGTGCCGGACGTGTAGCACAGCGAGGCGGCCGAGTTTTCGTCGAACAACGGCCAGGTGTAGTCGGCCGAGCTGCTCGAAATCAAGTCTTCGTAGCACAGCAGCTGGGCAATCTTTGTCTCGGCCGGCATGTGCTCGCGCCCGGCCATCAGGATGAACGCCTTGACCGTCTTGCAGTGCGCGGCCACGGCTTCGATCAGCGGCAGGAAGCTCAGGTCGAAGAACAGGTATTGGTCTTCGGCGTGGTTGGCGATGTAGGCGATCTGTTCCGGATGCAGGCGCGGGTTGACCGTATGCAGCACGGCGCCCGATCCGGACACCGCGTAATACAGTTCCATGTGGCGGTAGCCGTTCCAGGCCAGGGTGGCGACCCGGTCGCCGAGCTGGACGCCGAGCTTGGTAAGCGCATTGGCCATCTGGCGCGCGCGCCGGTGGCAGTCGCTGTAGGTGTAGCGGTGGATATCGCCTTCGACCCGGCGCGAAACGATTTCGGTGCTGCCGTAGTGCCTTGCCGCGAATTCGATAATGCTGGAGATGAGCAAAGGCTGGTCCATCATTTGCCCCATCAGTGGGCTCATCGGGTAAGACGTCATCAATACTCCTGTCATTACATTGCGGCTGCGCTCCGGCAACCGTTGACTTAGTTTCGTACGACCGTGCTAAAACAGTCAATCATTTTCGATGCTGCAGCGCATCCAGACCGGATGGTCCAGTGCTCAGGCGACCTGTGGTACGTTGATCGGCATTACTATCGGGCTCGACACTTGTCGGCACGTTACAGCCCGCGCGATGCCGAACCTGTTGTTGCCTTCTCAGCCGAAATACAATGCTCGACACACAAAAACGGGATGAATCATGAAAAAGATAATTGTTGCCGCCGTTACCTTGGCTTGTACGAGTGCGTTCGCGCAAGGCCCGCACGCCATGCCTGGCCCGGCAAAGGGCGGGGCCGACCGTGTGCTGCTGGTCGCGCCCGATAAGATGCCGCTTCCGCCGCCGCCCGGGCAGTTGCATCAGCTGCAGCGCAGCGCCATGATCAAGGCGGAAGACGGCTTCAGCACTGTCAAAAAGTCGCCCGAGCAGGTATGCAAGTTCATGAACGAGCTGGCGGTGATAAAAGGGCGCCAGTCGACTGCGGCGGAAGCGGCCGCGTTTGTCGAGACAGTCAAGTCCGGAAAGCCGATCCCGACCACTCCCATCGTCGTCAACAGCGCGGGAGACCTGAAGGTAGGCTTCCATGCTGTGGCCGTGCGTAGCGGCAAGCTTATCGGGGCGACGCCCCAAGGCACGATCATCAATGGCAAATGGACCGGCATCGAGCGCTACTTCCATATCGAAGGCAGCGGCTACTGGCGCGTATCCGAAACGGACCTGGCCGCGTCGGGTGGCATGTTTTACCTGAACAAAGCGGCGGTCAATACGACAGTGGCAGGCAAACCGGCCATCTCCATCGTGCTGACCGACGATCAGGGCCAGAGACTCGAGGAAGTACTCTGGGTGAATGGCGGAACGCTTTACAAAGTTACTTACGCGCCTGACCAGCACGCCGGCCACGACGGGAAAAAGATCAATTCCGCGATCAGCGCAGTTTCCCTGGCTGCGGAACTTCAATGATCATGGCTGGCCGCAAGCTCGGTCGATGAGCAGTTGGCGCCACTGTCGTCTGGATGCTCGATAATGTCGTTGACGGCGATGATAGCGTGCATGACCGGCCAAAAAACAGCCGGTACGGTAGAATTCCGCTATTGTTTTCACCCCTTACCGCGACTGGATCCGCTATTAACGTCGATGACTTGCCGCTGGACAATTCGTTTGCCGGATTGCCTCCCGCTTTCTACACCCGGCTGATGCCCACGCCGCTGCCAGCGCCCTACTTCGTGGCCGCCAGCGCGCGCGCCGCCGCCCTGGTGGGCCTCGACCGAGCCCTGCTCGAGCAGGACGACTTCGTCGCCACCTTCACCGGCAACCACGTCCCGCCGCGCGCCCAGCCGCTTGCCGCCGTCTATTCCGGCCACCAGTTCGGGGTCTGGGCCGGCCAGCTCGGCGACGGCCGCGCCATCCTGCTCGGCCAGCTCGCCGGTCCGCAAGGTCCGATGGAACTGCAACTCAAGGGCGCCGGCAAAACCCCGTACTCGCGCATGGGCGACGGACGCGCCGTGCTGCGCTCGTCGATCCGCGAATTCCTGTGTTCCGAAGCAATGGCCGCGCTCGGCATCCCTACTACCCGCGCGCTGGTGCTCACCGGTTCCGACCAGGGCATCCTGCGCGAAACGGTCGAAAGCGCCGCCGTGGTCACCCGCATGGCGCCCAGCTTCGTGCGCTTCGGCTCCTTCGAGCACTGGTCCTCGCGCGACAAGCCCGAGGAACTGCGCATCCTGGCCGATTACGTCATCGCCACGTTTTACCCGGAACTGGCCGGCGCGCCCAACCCCTACCAGGCCCTGCTGAAAGAAGTGACCCGCCGCACCGCGCACATGATTGCGCACTGGCAAGCGGTTGGCTTCATGCATGGCGTGATGAACACCGACAATATGTCGATCCTCGGCCTGACGCTCGACTACGGCCCGTTCGGCTTCATGGACGCCTTCGACTCCGAACACATCTGCAACCACACCGACCAGCAGGGGCGCTATTCCTACGCCAACCAGCCGCAGGTGGGCCACTGGAATTGCTACGCGCTGGCGCAGGCGCTGCTGCCGCTCATCGGCAGCGTGGAAGAAGCCGAGGAGGCGCTGGCGGTCTACCAACCTACCTTTGCCGGCAAGATCGACGAACTGTTGCGCGCCAAGCTGGGCCTGGCGACCGCGCAAGAGGACGATGCGCAACTGTTCGATGCCATGTTCACCTTGATGCACGCCAATCACGCCGACTTCACCCTGTTCTTCCGCAAGCTCGGCACGCTGCGCCTGGACGCGCCGGACCAGGACGCGCCGCTGCGCGACATGTTCATCGCGCGCGAGGATTTCGACGCCTGGGCGGTGCGCTACCGCGCCCGCCTGCGCCTGGAAAACCGCGTCGACCCCGAACGCAAGCTTGCAATGGACCGTGTCAACCCAAAGTATGTATTGCGCAATTACCTGGCCCAGGCGGCCATCGAAAAAGCGCAGGACAAGGATTTTTCCGAAGTGGCGCGGCTGCTGGCCGTGCTGGAGCATCCATTCGACGAACAACCCCATAACGATCACTATTGCGCGTTGCCGCCCGACTGGGCGAGCCACCTGGCAGTGAGCTGTTC
This sequence comes from Massilia sp. CCM 8734, assembly GCF_011682155.1. Classification (NCBI taxonomy): domain Bacteria; kingdom Pseudomonadati; phylum Pseudomonadota; class Betaproteobacteria; order Burkholderiales; family Oxalobacteraceae; genus Massilia; species Massilia sp. CCM 8734. The sequence goes on along the minus strand of NZ_WHJI01000054.1, from coordinate 30,741 downwards.
TTCCTGAAAGCAATCATCATGTCCGATAAAGTCAGCAAAACCGACGCCGAATGGCGTGCCATGCTCGATCCGATGGAGTACGAGGTCACGCGCCACGCGGCCACCGAACGCGCCTTCACCGGCAAATTCTGGGATCACCACGAGCACGGCATCTACACCTGCGTGTGCTGCGAAACGCCGCTGTTCGCCTCCGACGCCAAGTTCGATTCCGGCTGCGGCTGGCCAAGTTACTTCACCGCGCTCGACCCGGCCAATGTGATCGAAAAAACCGACCGCACGCATGGTATGCTGCGCACCGAGATTATTTGCGCGGTCTGTGACGCGCATCTCGGCCACGTGTTTCCGGACGGCCCACCGCCAACCGGATTGCGTTATTGCATCAATTCCGCGTCGCTGCGCTTCGACCCAACCTGATCCACGAATAACAATATGAAACTTCTGTTCGACTTTTTCCCCATCCTGCTGTTCTTCGGCGTCTTCAAACTGGCCGAGATCAACCAGCAGGCATCGTTGGCCATCGCCACCAAGTTTTTGGGCGGACTCGTCATGGGTGGGACCATCAAGCCGGACCAGGCGCCGATCATGATCGCCACCGTGGTCGCGATCGTCGCCACCACCTTGCAGCTGGTCTACCTCAAGCTGCGCGGCCGCAAGATCGACGCCATGCTGTGGGTATCCTTCCTGATCATCACCATCTTCGGCAGCATGACCATCTACTTCCACGACGATGCGTTTATCAAGTGGAAGCCGACCATCATCTACTGGGTGTTCGCGCTGGTCATGTGCGTGGCGCAGTTCGGCTTCGGCAAGAACCTGATGCGCCAGGCGATGGAAGCGCAGATCAAGCTGCCCGAGCCGGTCTGGAAAAACGTCGGCCTGTCGTGGATGGTGTTCTTCTTCGTGCTCGGCGTGATCAACCTGCTCGCCGCGTTTGTCATTTTCAAAGGCAACACGAGCGCCTGGGTCAGCTTCAAGCTGTTCGGCATCAACGGCCTGCTGTTCGTTTTCATCATCGTCCAGACCCTGATGCTGTCGAAGTACATTGAAGCGGAGGAACAAGCATGAACCAGTCAACCCGACCCGAGCGCATCCGCGCGCTCTTGAGCGCCGCGCTGGCGCCGAGCGTGCTCGAGCTGACCGACGAATCGGCCTTGCATGCAGGCCACGCCGGGGCCGCTTCTGGAGGCAGCCACTTCCGCCTGAAGATCGTTTCAGCGCGTTTCGAGGGGCTCAGGCTCGTCATGCGACATCGACTCGTGTATGATTCCGTGCACGATATGATGCACAATGAGATACACGCACTGGCCATCACCGCACTGGCGCCGTCCGAGCTGTGAACCGTGCGCTTTCAGAGCGCCTTAAGAAATCTGTCCGACAATTGAACGTAAAGTAAAAAAACTAATCTAATCTTTGTCCAAGTAACCATCCCCGAACAGGAACGAATAATGACCTTTAAGCCAGCCCGCTTGCTGTTAGCACTGATCGCCGTTGCCGCCATGCCTGCCTTTGCGCAGAACGTTGCTGTTGTCAACGGCAAGCCCATTCCTTCGGCCCGCGTCGATGCAGTCGTCAAGCAAGTTGTCGCCCAAGGCCAACAGCCCGATTCCCCACAACTGCGCGACATGGTCAAGAAAGACCTGATCGCCCGCGAAGTGATGATGCAAGAAGCCGTCAAGAAGGGTTTCGAGAAAGACGCCACCGTCAAGCAGCAGCTCGAGAGCGCGCGCCAGACCATCGTCATCAACGCCCTGGTGCGTGACTTCGTGAGCAAGAACGCCGTCAGCGACGCCGACCTCAAGGCCGAATACGATCGCTACAAGTCGCAGGCCGGCGACAAGGAATACCATGTCCGCCACATCCTGGCCGAGAACGAAGCCGACGCCAAGGCCATCATCGCCAAGCTCAAGGGCGGCGCCAAGTTCGAAGACCTGGCCAAGACCTCCAAGGACAGCGGCACCGCCAACAATGGCGGCGACCTCGACTGGGCATTGCCATCGTCGTTCCCGAAAGAATTCAGCGACGCCTTCGTCAGCCTGCAAAAAGGCCAGGTCGGCGAGAACCCGGTGAAAACGCCAGCCGGTTTCCACGTCGTCAAGCTCGACGACACCCGTGCGGCAAAACTGCCGACGTTCGACGAAGTCAAGCCGCAGATCTCCGATTCGCTGCAACAGAAGAAGCTGCAAGCCTACCAGGATGACATGGTCAAGAAAGCGTCGGTCAAATAGATCGGTGCACGGCGCACGATTGCCGCGGCGCACGCGTGCGCCGGCTCGCTGGACTGATTGGCGGTATGATCCCGTCCAGCCGCTTACTTTTGTATTGATAAAGGATCCAAGATAATGATGTTGAAGCCTGCCCGCCTGTTGTTAGCCCTGCTCGCGCTCGCCGCCGCGCCTGCGTTCGCGCAAAATATTGCTACCGTCAACGGTAAAGGCATTCCTGCCGCCAAGGTAGACCAAGTCGTCAAGCAAGTCGTTGCCCAAGGCAAGCAAACCGATTCCCCGCAACTGCGCGAAGCCATCAAGAAAGACCTGATCGGCCGCGAAGTCATGATCCAGGAAGCCGACAAGCAAGGCTTCGGCATCCGTCCTGAAGTCAAGTCCGCGCTCGAAAACGCGCGCCAGAGCATCATCATCAACGCGATGCTGGCTGATTACGTGAAAAAGAACCCGGTCAAGGATCCCGAGATCAAGGCCGAGTACGACAAGTTCAAAGCCACGATGGGCGACAAGGAATATCACGCCAAGCACATCCTGGTGCCAACCGAAGAAGAAGCCAAGGCCATCATCGCCAAGCTGAAAGCCGGCAGCAAGTTCGAAGACCTGGCCAAGGCCTCGTCCAAAGACGGCTCGGCCGCCAACGGTGGCGATCTGGATTGGGCGAGCCCGGCCGGTTACGTGCCTGAGTTCTCGAAAGCCATGGTTGCCCTGCAAAAAGGCGCCATCACCGACATCCCGGTCAAGACGCAGTTCGGTTACCACGTCATCAAGCTGGAAGACACCCGTACGGCCAAGATTCCACCGATGGAAGAAGTCAAACAGCAAATCGCCGAACAGCTGCAACAGCGCAAGCTGCAAGCGTTCCGCGAAGAGCTGATGAAGAAAGCGTCGATCAAGTAATTCCTGGTCTGCCTCTCTAAAAAAAGCGCATCGTCCGATGCGCTTTTTTTACGCCTGTTACAAAGGCGCCGCCGGACGGTTTACGCAACATGCCAACACAATGTATAAGCGCATTGCCGCAAAATATAATATGATGATCATCATTCAAAATCAAGCAAACCAGCCGTTTTCAACTCGGCGCTTCTCATCAACGTTTTGATAAATATATGATGATCATCATAATAAGAGCCAATGCTGGACCCCACTGCCGAGAAATTGCCATGAAGATTGGAATCGTATGAAAGCATTCATTCTCGACGCCTATTCGAAAAAGAGCACGCTGCGTCACGCCGAGGTGGCGGAACCGGTGGTGGGCGCCGACGATGTGCTGGTGCAGGTCCACGCCACCGCCGTCAACGTGCTCGACGCCAAGATCAAGACCGGCGAATTCAAGCTGGTCCTGCCTTACCGGCTGCCGCAGATCATGGGTAACGACGTCGCCGGCGTAGTGGTCAAGGTCGGCCCGGGCGTGCGCCGCTTCAAGGTCGGCGACGAAGTCTACGCCCGGCCCGGCAAGGACCGCAGCGGCACGTTTGCCGAGTACATCGCCATGAACGAAAGCGATGTCGCGCTCAAGCCGGCAACGCTGAACATGGAAGAAGCGGCGTCGATTCCGCTGGTCGGCCTGACCGCCTGGCAGGCGCTGGTCGAGAAAGCCGACGTGAAAAGGGGCCGGAAAGTGTGAATCCAGGCTGGCGCCGCCGGGGTTGGCACGTTTGCCATCCAGTTGGCCAAGCACCTGGGCGCGACGGTCGCCACCACCGCCAGCGGCGCCAATATCGAGATGGTCAAGCGGCTCGGGGCCGATATCGTCATCGACTACAAAAACGCGGACTTCGAGGACGTTTTGCGCGACTACGATGTGGTGCTCAACAGCCAGGATGCCGTCACGCTCGAAAAATCCTTGCGCGTACTCAAACCGGGCGGCAAGCTCATTTCCATCTCCGGGCCGCCCGATCCCGACTTTGCCGTCGAACTGGGGCTGCCCTGGTTCGTGAAGATGGTGATGACGGCGCTCAGTCATGGCGCGCGCAAGAAAGCGAAGAAGCTCGGCGTTGGCTACTCCTTCCTCTTCATGCGGGCCGAGGGCAAGCAGCTGGGCCAGATTGCCAGCCTGATCGACGCCGGCGCCATCCGTCCTGTGATCGACCGCGTGTTCCCGTTCGCCGACACCAACGCGGCACGCGATTACGTGGAAGCCGGGCGGGCCAAGGGCAAGGTCGTCATCAAGCTCAGGTAAGCCGTGCTACGGGCGGCGCGTCGTGGCGGGCGCGCGAATCGGACGGCGCTTCGGCCCGCTCATCCATCCCGTAGTCGCGCAGGACCGCCGCTACCCGCAAGCGGTAATCGGCAAAGATGAAGGCGCGCCCCTGCTCCTGGGTTGCGCGGTGCAAGCCGTGGTTGCGCCAGACGCGCACGGCGTCTTCATCGCGCCAGAACGACAGCGACAGGATCTTGCCGGGCGTTGCCAGGCTCTGGAAGCGCTCGATCGACACGAAGCCATCCATCTGCTCCAGATGCCCGCGCAAGCTGGCGGCGGCGTCCAGGTAAGCCTGGCGCTGGTCGTCGTGCGGAACGACCTCGAAGATCACGGCGATCATTGCGCCGCGCGCTGGAAGGCGCCTTCGACCACCTCGGTGAAGGTGCGCTCTTCGCGCAGGATGAAGCGCTTTTCCTGGGCCATGGCGAAGTTGGCGCGGCTCTCGGGATCGACGCGCAGGCGCGCGCGGTAGGCTTCGTACGCGGCCAGGCTGTCGAAGCCGACCAGGCCCCAGGCTTCGTAATTGGTCCCTTCGAGCGGCAGGAAGTATCCGATCAGATTACCGCCGCAGCGTGGAATGATGCGGCCCCAGTTCTCGGCATACTCGCGGAAGGCCTCGCGCTGGAACGGGTCGATTTCGTAACGGATGAAACAAGCGATGGTCATGGTGGTCCTCGGTTGGGTGAAGACCTGACTATAACGGCACGCCGCCAGTCGATGGTTCGGCCTGGGACGAACCATCGACACGCGCGTGGCAGGCTGCTAGCTAGAGAGCCTCGTCCCAGAGTGAGACGTCGTGCGCGACAAAGGTGACCGCATTACCCGGGTCGGGCCACGCGCCACTCATTTCTGCTTCGGACAAGCAGAAACAGGCTTCGCCGGCCGTGATGAAGGCGTAACGTTGCGCACCGGGGTCGCCCGATTGGCTTTCGACGATGCCGGTGACCTTGAATGACCCTGGTGTGTCTTGCGCTTCCACCGCGTTCAATGCCGGCTGATCGAGCACGCCAAACTGCGTGACCGAACCCTGGCAGATCTCCACGTTGAACTCCTGGCCCAAACAGTCTTCGGCGCGTTCGAGCGCCGGGACCAGCCGGGCGATGCCGCTGAACGCTGCGCTGCGGAAGTGGACCACGAAACTCGGTTGAGGGGTGAAGCCGATCGGGCGCATGGATGCGCTGTCGATGTCTTCGATTGTTACGTTCATTGTGATGCTCCAGTTTCAGTTTTAGTTTCAGGTAAGGGTAAGGTTAAGGTTAAGCGTAAGCGTAAGCGTAAGCGTTAGCCGTTAGCCGTTAACCGCAAAACCGTCATTCCCGCGCAGGCGGGAATCCAAGGCCACTCCGCTGAGCGACGTGCCTTGGATTCCCGCCTGCGCGGGAATGACGGTTTTAGGGGTGGTGGTCGCGTTGAACGTTCTACGTTTTACCTTCTAAGCTATACTTTCCGAGCTTTACGTTCTACGTTCTACGTTCCACATTCACTTTGGCTTAACCCACCCACGTGCGCGCATTGCGGAACATGCGCATCCACGGCGAATCCTCGCCCCACGACGCGGGATGGTACGACTGCTGCACCGACCGGAACACGCGCTCGGCATGCGGCATCAACACACTGAAGCGCCCGTCCGCCGTCGTCACCGACGTCAATCCCTGCGGCGAGCCGTTCGGGTTGAACGGATAGGCTTCGGTCGCCACGCCACGGTTGTCGACAAAGCGCATCGCCTTGACCACCGCGTCGATATCGCCCGTCTGCGAGAAGTCGGCAAAACCCTCGCCGTGGGCAATCGCAATCGCCGCCTGCGTGCCGGCCATGCCGCTAAAGAAGATCGACGGCGAATCAAGCACTTCGACCATCGCAAAGCGCGCTTCGAACTGCTCCGACTTATTGCGCGTGAACTTCGGCCACGCGTGCGCACCCGGAATGATCGATTTCAGGTTGCTCATCATCTGGCAACCGTTGCACACGCCCAGCCCGAACGTGTCGCCACGGCTGAAGAAGCGCGCGAACTGTTCCGCCAACTGCGCGTTGAACAAAATCGTCTTGGCCCAGCCTTCGCCCGCACCGAGCACGTCGCCATACGAAAAACCACCGACGGCGATGATGCCCTGGAAGTCGTCCAGCCTGGCGCGGCCGGCAATCAGGTCGCTCATGTGCACATCGACCGCCGCAAATCCGGCCTGGTGCATCACCCACGCGGTTTCGATGTGCGAATTGACGCCCTGCTCGCGCAGGATCGCCACGCGCGGACGCACGCCGGTCGCCACGAACGGCGCGGCGACGTTCTCGCTCGCATCAAAACTAAGCTTCGGCGTGATCCCCGGATCGGTTTCGTCCAGCAGGCGATCGTATTCGGCATCGGCGCATGCCGGGTTGTCGCGCAGGCGCGCGATGCGCCAGCTCGTGTCGCTCCACACGCGGTGCAGCGCGCTGCGCGCTTCGGTATAGATCACCTTGGCGTCGCGCGTGAATTCGATAACGCCACGCTCATTCGGCTTGCCGATGATATGGCTGCATGCACCGAGGTTATGCTCGCGCAGCACGTTCATCACGGCCGATTTTTCATCGGCGCGCACCTGGATCACGGCGCCCAGTTCCTCGTTGAACAAGGCGCCCAGGGTTTGCTCGTTGCGCCGTTCGGCCACCTGGCCCGCCCAGTTCTTGGCGTCGCCCCAGTCGGCGCCATGGCCGGCCTCCAAGGTGAGGATGTCGAGGTTGACCGACAAGCCGCTGCGGCCCGCGAACGCCATCTCGCACAGCGTCGCAAACAGGCCGCCGTCGGAACGGTCGTGGTACGCGAGCAGCTTGCCGTCGGCGTTCAACTGCTGGATCGCGGCGAAGAAGCCTTTCAGGTCGTCGGCGCTGTCCACGTCCGGCGTCTCGTTGCCGAGCTGCTGGATCACCAGCGACAGCGCCGAAGCTCCGAGGCGGTTCTTGCCGCGTCCCAGGTCGATCAGGATCAGCGCCGTCTCGCCGGCATCCATCTTGATCTGCGGCGTGAGCGAACGGCGCACGTCGTACACCGGCGCAAACGAAGAGACGATCAGCGACACCGGCGAGACCACCGCCTTGGCCGCGTCTTCATCGCGCCAGGTCGTGCGCATCGACAGCGAATCCTTGCCGACCGGGATACTGATTCCCAGGGCCGGGCACAGTTCCATGCCGACCGCCTTGACGGTGTCGAACAGCGCGGCATCCTGCCCCGGCTGGCCGCACGCGGCCATCCAGTTGGCCGACAGTTTGATGTCGGAGATGTCGCGGATCGGCGCGGCGGCGATGTTGGTCACCGCTTCGCCCACCGCCATGCGGCCCGACGCGGCGGCATTAATCACCGCCAGCGGGGTGCGTTCGCCCATCGCCATCGCTTCGCCAAGGTAGCCTTCGAAGCTCATGGCGGTGACGGCGCAATCGGCCACCGGTACCTGCCACGGGCCGACCATCTGGTCGCGCACCGTGATGCCGCCCACCGTGCGGTCGCCAATCGTGATCAGGAACGACTTGTCGGCCACCGCAGGCAGCAGCAGCACGCGTTTGGCCACGTCAAGCAGATCGATCCCGGTCAGGTCGAGCGCCGGGAAGGTATTGTGCACGTGGGTGACGTTGCGCAGCATTTTGGGCGGCTTGCCGAGCAAGACGTTCATCGGCATGTCGACCGGCGAGTTGCCCAGTTCCGGATCGATCAGCTTGAGCTGGCGTTCTTCGGTGGCCACGCCGACGGCGGCGAACAGGCAGCGCTCGCGCTCGCACATGGCGGCGAACAGCGGCAGGCTGTCCGGCGCAATGGCCAGCACGTAGCGTTCCTGCGATTCATTGGACCAGATTTCTTTCGGCGCCATGCCGCTTTCTTCGAGCGGCACTTTGCGCAGGTCGAAAATCGCGCCGCGCTTGGCGTCGTTGGTGATTTCCGGGAAAGCGTTCGACAGGCCGCCCGCACCCACATCGTGGATCGAGATGATCGGATTGTCGGCGCCCATCTGCCAGCACGCGTTGATGACTTCCTGCGCGCGCCGTTCCATCTCCGGATTGCCGCGCTGGACCGAGTCGAAGTCCAGGTCGGCCGTGTTGGTGCCGGTCGCCATCGACGACGCGGCGCTGCCGCCCATCCCGATGCGCATGCCCGGACCACCGAGCTGGATCAGCAGGCTGCCGACCGGGATGTCGTTCTTGTGCGTGTGCTGGCCCGAGATGTTGCCGATGCCGCCGGCGATCATGATCGGCTTGTGGTAGCCGAACACCGCGTCGGGCAGGCCGGCGCTCAGGGCGCCGACATTCTGTTCGTAGGTGCGGAAGTAGCCGCCCAACACGGGGCGTCCGAATTCGTTGCTGAACGCGGCGCCGCCGAGCGGGCCTTCGATCATGATCTGCAGCGGCGAAGCGATGCGGTCAGGCTTGCCGTAGGCCGCCGCCTCGGCGCGCTGGCCGGCCGGCTGGGTGACGTTGGCCGCGTTTTCCCATGGACGCACGGCGTCCGGGATCATCAGGTTCGAGACCGTAAAGCCGGTCAGGCCGGCTTTTGGCTTGGCGCCGCGCCCGGTCGCGCCTTCGTCGCGGATCTCGCCGCCCGCGCCGGTAGAGGCGCCGGGGAATGGCGAAATCGCGGTCGGGTGATTGTGCGTCTCGACCTTCATGAGGGTGTGCGTCAGTTCCGTCGACGGGGCGTATTCGTGCCCGGCGCCGCGCGGATAGAAGCGCATCACGGTCGCGCCTTCCATGATCGACGAGTTGTCGCTGTAGGCGACGATGGTCCCCTTCGGCTGCAACTCGTGGGTGTTCTTGATCATCTGGAACAGCGTCTTCAGCTGCGAGATGCCGTCGACGATCCAGTCGGCGTTGAAGATCTTGTGGCGGCAGTGTTCACTGTTCGCCTGCGCGAACATCATCAGTTCGACGTCGGTCGGGTTGCGCCCGGCCGTGCTGAAGGCCTGGAACAGGTAATCGATTTCGTCGTCCGACATGGCCAGGCCAAGTTCGGTGTTGGCTTTTTCCAGCGCGTGCCTGCCGGCGCCGATCACGTCGACCGATTCCAGTGGCCGCGCTTCGAGTTCGCGGAACAGGTCGGAGGCCTGGTCGGCATTGCGCAGCACGCTCTCGGTCATGCGGTCGTGCAGCAGCGCTGCGACAGCCCCGGTTTCAGCGTCCGTCAGCTTTTTGGCCGCGCCGATGCTCGAACCGAGCAAGCCCGTTTTCAGGCTGATCGAAAAGGCAATCCCGCGCTCGATCCGGTGCACCTGCGCCATGCCGCAGTTGTGCGCGATATCGGTCGCTTTCGAAGCCCATGGCGAAATGGTGCCCAGGCGCGGAATGACGAAGAATTCTTCCGTCACGCCCTCGCGCGGGCTCGCCGCAGCCGGTTCGCCGTAGGTCAGCATCGCGTCCAGGCGCGACGTGTCCTCGGCCGACAACGCGGCGCTGGTATCGATAAAGTGATAAAAACGCGCCTGGACCGCCGTAATCGCCGGGGCGACAGCTTGCAATTGGCTCAGGAGGCGTTGGCTGCGAAATACGGACAGGGCATTGGAACCCGGTAGTATCAACATGGTTGGAAGGTGGTTGATGCAGCGAGGCTGCGGGGTTAAAGGTAATGAAGGCACGAAACTGGGCAGGGCTGGAATCCTTTAGGCCGACATTATACCGTGTTGCTACCCCGGCAGCGCGGCGTATTCGCCTCACCGCCATTGCGTGACAGTTGCCGACGGCGTCGGGATTAGCGTATCGTAGGGTTTCAAGAGTTTCCCGCACGAACCGTTAATAGGTGTACCCCCCGCTCAAGGGGGCACGAAAGTGAACAGATGCAAGATAACAGCAACTTGTCGGTATTGGTGATCGACCCGAATCCGGGCATGCGCGGCAGCCTGCAAAACATGCTGACGCAGTCGAGCATCACCAAGATCGACTTCGCCGTCAACGCCAGCACCGCCATCAAGCAGGTCGACAAGCGCAAGTACGACCTGATCCTGTGCGAGTACGATTTAGAGGGCGGCGGCGCCGAGAGCGGCCAGGATGGCCAGCAGTTGCTGGAAGACATGCGCCATCACAAGTTGATCGGCCTCGGCACCATTTTTATCATCATTACCTCGGAAGGCGTCTACAGCAAGGTGGTCAGCGCCGCCGAACTGACCCCGACCGACTACATCCTCAAGCCGTTCACGGTGGACACGCTCAGCGTGCGCATCAACCGCGCCATCGAGCGCCGCGCGGTGTTCCTGCCGACCTATCACCTGATCGGCCAGGGCAACCTGCGCGAGGCGATCAAGTCGGCGGCGGCCGGCGAAGCGTCGCACCCGCGCCATGTGGCCGATTTTGCCCGCCTGCGCGCCGACATGCATGTGACGCTCGGCGAATTGCCCCAGGCCGAGGATATCTACACCGATATCCTGGCCAGCAAGTCGATCGGCTGGGCCAGCCTGGGCCTGGCGCGCGTGCTGTTTGCGCAGGACAAGATCGAGGAAGCCGAGGCCGTTGTCACCAAGCTCATCGAAGACAATCCGAAGTTCATGGCCGCCTACGACTTGCTGGCCAAATGCCACGAAATGAACGGCGCCGCCTATCGCGCCCAGAAAACCCTGGAAGAAGCGGTGGCGATTTCGCCGCACATGGTGCGCCGCCTGCGTCGCCTGGGCGAGGTGGCGCTGGAAGCGGGCGACGTGGTGGTGGCCGAAAAATCGTTTAAACAGGTGGTATCGAAGTCCAAATACTCCGAATTTCGCGATCCGGAAGACCACGTCAAGCTGGTCAAGACGCTGCTGAAAAAGGGTGACGCCAACCAGGCCGGCAGCGTCATCCGCGATATGGAAAAGTCACTGCGCGGCAATGCCGCGATCGACGCCTGCAAGGCCGTTTCGGTGGCGCTGCTGCATGAATCGGCGGGCAATACCTCGGCGGCGGTGACGGAACTGAACGCGGCGGTGGCGGCGGTGCGTCTGTCCAAGGGCTTATCGAGCGACTTCAAGATGGGCCTTGCGCGCACCTGCCTGTCGAACCGGCTCGATAACGCGGCGGCGGAAGTGATGCTCACGGTGATGAACGATGTCGACAGCAATGTGTCGATGCAGGATGCGATGAGCGTGTTCGTCAAGGCCGGCCGCCCCGACCTGGCCGAAGGCATGAACTCGCGCCTGATGACCCAGGTGCGGGAATTGCTCGACCTGGCCGCCGAAAAAGGCAACATGGGCGACGTCAAGGGCGCGGTGCAGACCCTGCTCGAAGCGCAGCACATGGCGCCCAAGAACGTGCAGGTCATGCTGGCGCTGGCCAAGGCGATCTTGCGCCAGCTCGAAGACCTGGGCTGGGATCATCCGCTGGCCGAAGTGTGCATCAGCCAGATCGAGGCCGTGCGCAAGACCGATCCGGGCAACCCGCTGTTGCCGGGGCTGACCGAGGATTACCACGGCGCCCAGCGCAAGTACGGTATTTCGAGCTGATGCGCTTCCGACGCCGGCGCGCATGCGAACCGGATCCCGCTCTTCACTTCCACATCGTCGACTCGTGATTTCAAGCCAACTGCTGTTTTTCATTAGCGCGCTCGGCGCGGTCAACGGGATTTTCCTGGCCTGCTACCAGTTCAGCCGCCGATCGCATCGCCTCACCAACAGCATGTTGGGCGCATTGCTGCTGGCGATCGGGTTTCGTACTGCAAAGTCGACTTTTTACTACTTCAACCCCGCTATTGCCGTCGAGATCCTGCAGGCCGGGATATCGGCTTGCCTGCTGATCGGTCCATTATCCTATCTGTATGTGCATTGCCATCTCGCGGACCTGGCGCAGCGTGCCGTCGGCAAGCATTGGCGCACGCATCTTTTGCTGGCGCTATGTGCGATCGGCATTGGCATCATCTTTCCCTATTCCCGCTACCCGCATATCTGGTGTTATTCGATTCTTGCCGTACATGCTTACTGGTTGTTCTATCTGTTATTGGCCGGCAAACAGCTGTGGCAAGCGCGCGACGTGCTGCTCGGCGCAGACGGACGGATATCACGTCAAAGTTATCTCGTTCTCAGCGTTTATGTCAGCAGTTTCCTGATCCTCGTGGCCTATGCCAGCACGCCGTTTACCTCGTATATTGTGGGGGCGATTTCGTTTACCGTGTCGATGCATATCAGCATCCTGATCTTCGTCCTGCAAAAAGACGCGCGGGTGGAGACCGCCAAAAAGGAGAAGTATCAGAATCGACAGCTGGCGGACGAGGATTCCCGCGCACTGCTCGATTCGCTGGACCGGGCGATGTCCGAACAGCGGCTGTACTTGAATCCAAACCTGAGCCTGCCGCTATTGGCCAAGAAAGTCGGCTATCTGCAAACGACCGTATCCCAGGCGATTAATGAAAAACTGGACAAGAGTTTCAATCTTTACATCAACGAGTTTCGCATTCAATACGCCAAGCAGTTATTGAGCGATGAGTCCCATTTGACCATGGAACTCGTTGCGGAACGTAGCGGATTCAACTCCAACTCGACATTTTTTGCGGCGTTCAAGAAGATCGCCGGCCAAACACCGGCAAGCTATCGCGCCACATCTGCGGCCCGGCATGCTTCATCATCACCCGACCACCAGCCCGGCATCCCTTCCTGACCCTTCCGTTTGCCGGCCGATTTTTCGCCGCTCACCGGCGCATCCGCCGGGCCTCCCACCACCGCCACGGTGCGGAATCATGTATCCGGAGTCCCGGATCATGGCTTGCGACAGCAGGCCACCACGTTCGCCCTATCCTACCGTTCGGCATGGCGCACAGCAGCGCACCTGCCGGACAACCGTATCTACCTTCGGTAAAAGGTACTTGTAGGACTTTGGGATAATGTATGCGTCAACACTTCTTCTTGCGCGCCCTGCTCGGCGCCTGTCTTCTGTTTTGCCTGTCCGGGCGGGCGACGGCAATCGCCGCGCCGGGCGATACCGAACAAATCCGCGAAACCTTAACGGACTACATGGAAGGGACGGCAAATGGCGAACCCGAACGGCTAAGACGCGCCTTTCACCCGGACTTCAATCTGTATGCGGTCACCGAAGCCGGTACATTGCTGGTTCGTTCTGGCGGAAAATATATCGCGGACATAAAACCGGGAAACAAGGTCAACCGGATCGGGCGCATCCTGTCGATCGACGTCGAAAACAATGCGGCAAGCGCGAAAGTCGAAATCGCGATGCCCAACTTCAGGATATATACCGATTACTTCATGCTGCTGAAATATGAAGGCGGCTGGAAGATCGTGCACAAGAGTTACACCTGGAAGGAGGCTCCCAAAAGCAAAGACAAGGTCTTGTTCATCACCTCGAATCAACACACCTACGGCAATACCAAGTTGAATGCGTCAAACCACTTTGAAGAAATCGTCATCGCCTATGACATTTTCAGGAAAAGCGGCCTGGTCGTGGATTTTGTCAGCCCCAACGGTGGGGCGATTCCCGTGGGCTATGTCGACACATCCAACCAGACGCAAAAGGACTACCTGTACGACGCCGGTTTCATGAATCTGCTGAAGAATACCTTCAAGCCGGCACAGGTCGATCCGAATGACTACAAGGCGATCTACTACAGCGGTGGCGGCGCGGCCATGTTCGGCGTCGCCGAGAACGCGGACATTCAACGCATCGCGCTCAAGATTCACGACAATGGCGGTGTGATATCGGCTGTCTGCCATGGCACTGCCGGCATCGTGAACCTGAAAAACAGTGCCGGCGCGTCCATTTTTTCAAACAGGAAAATTACCGGCTTCCCCGACATATTCGAAAATACCGCAGCCGACTATTACAAGACCTTCCCTTTTTCCATCGGCAAGGAAATCGCCAGGCAAGGCGGGAATTTTGTCCATTCAAAGCGCTTCGGCGACAATTTTCATGTGGTCGACGGCAACTTCATAACAGGGCAAGACCCCTCTTCCACTGCTTCGGTCGCGCGGAAAGTCATTGAGACCATTCAGAAAATGCACTGACAGCGCCCTGACTCCGCAGCCTGACCATTCGAATTCACAGGAAGACATCGACATGAACGAAAACTTTTCACCAACAAACTATCTGATCGCCGGCTGCCTCGCACTATGCCCAGTGACGGCCAACGCCAGCAATCTTGCAGAGACCGCGCATGGGCAAGCCATCGCCAAGGTGCTCAGCGAGTATGGAGGGCCGGACAAGCCTGCGTTAGCCATCACCCTTTTGCAAGATGGAAAGGTCATTTACGAGAACGCCTTCGGGAATGCCAATCTTGAATACAAGGTGGCAGCGACAGTCGATACGAAATTTCAAGTCGATTCGCTGGCATGGGAATTCATCGCGTCCGCTATCCTGACGCTGGAAGAGCGAGGGCAGCTGGCACTGACCGACGACATCAGGAAATACCTGCCGCAAATACCCGATTTCGGCAAAAAAATATCCATCAACCATTTACTGAGCTCCACCGATGGTCTGTACGGATATCGGGTCATGAAGTCCCTGGGTGGATGGGAACCGAAAGAGCCGGAACGCTACGAGACCATTTTGCCATTCATAAAAGGACAAAAAGCACTCAATTTCAACCCTGGAGAAGCGTTTTCGCCCGGTGGCGACACCAGGCTCGTCCTGTTGATGAAAATTGTGGAGCGCGTGTCGGGGCAAGCCTTCGACACTTACATGAAGGAGAACATATTTTCACCTCTCAACATGTCGAACACGCTGTTTCTTAACGAAAATTCCGAACCGGTGAGCAACGTGGCGGTACCGTACCTTGCCGAAGCCAAAGGAGCGTACAAAACCACCCACGCCGGAGGCAAAGCGGCAGGACCGATCGATCTTTACACAACGATCCGGGATCTTTCACTCTGGAGGGCGGCCATGTCAGCGCCAGCGCCGGGCAAAAAATCGCTGGCGGACAGATTGAATGCGCCTGTCAGGCTAGATGCCGGAAACGTGGTCAGGGATATTTCCGGTATTTCCACATATGGGCAGCTGCATGCGGGCATGGAAAGAGGCATTTCCAAGTTCTATCGAACGGGAAATTCTGGCGGGTACGCCAGTTCGATCTTTCATTTTCCCGAGCAGAATGTCACAGCGATTGCGCTCAGTTCCGGCCTGGCCTATAACGGAAATTATGCAATGCGGATCGCCTCCGTTGTGCTGAAAAACCATTTCACCGAACCGGAGACAATCGACTATGCGGGCATCGCAGGTGCCAAGGTGCGTCCCGAACTGCTGCGGAAATACGCGGGAAACTATTGGAACCGCCTGCGCGCCATTTCCGCAAAAGTTCACGTCAAAGACGGTGTCTTACATTACAGCAGGACGGAAGGCTCGGACGGACGCGCCGCGATCCCGCTAAGCGACTCGGTTTTTCAGCTGAAAATCGACGGCGACGACAAATATACGATCAAGTTTGTGGAGAAGAAAGAAGGCCGGGACATGCACTTCATCATGGCAAACAGCGATCCGCTTGTTTTCGAGTCGTACACACCCGTTTCCTACTCGGAAAGCGCCTTGGCACAGTTCGCCGGCACATTCTACTGCAAGGAACTCGACTCTTCCTTTGTACTGGAGACGCGTGGCGGACTCCTGACTGCCAGAAACCTACGTGTTGGCACGGTCGTTTTCAAGCCCATTACGGCCGACCTCTTTTCCGGCAATAAGGACTTCATGGGGAGTATCAAATTCAATCGAGGCAATGGCAATGAGGTTACCGGATTCCAGATCGCGGTCGACGAGGTCCGGGGTCTGGCGTTCACGAAAATCCCCATTGGCGACGATGGCACACTGCGTCATCGTTGAGCCGTCAAGGCCGATCCGCCGAAGCGCGCGTCCAGCTGCGCCAGCAGTTCGTCGCGCGTGTTGTCCAGCACGTCGGCGCGCTCGCTGTCGGGGAAGGGGCAGCGCCGTTCGAGCGGCTGTTCTGGCGCGCGGAACACGCGCTGACAGACCGCGTCGGCGATCAGGGCGTCCCCGTCATCGATGCGAAGCAGCTCGCCTGGCTCGCAGGGTGGTTTCGGCGAATGCCGGACCACCACGGTGCGGGTCATGGCGTCAATCGGATTCAAGTTCCGTGAGCAGGCTGCGCGCGCCATCGGCTGCCTCGAGGGTCTTGCCGGACGGCGAGCAGCTTAACCAGACTTCGTCCCATTCGTCGCCATCGCCGCTGTCGCCAAAGGTGGCGATGACGAGCCACACACGATTCAATTCCTTCGCGCCTTCCGTCCCTGCCAGTGGGGCCGGCAAGTCGACAGCCCAGCCTTGTTCCCGGTACAGGCCGCGAAGGCAGGCGTGGTCGGGGGCCGGGTCGCCCGGGCCAAACTGCGCCACCAACTGCGCCGCAAGATCGTTATAGATGGCCTCCTGCGCCTCCACGCGCATGCTGCTCAAAAACTGGTATGCGCCGTTCACGCCTTCGTCGCGGTAGCTGCGAAATATGCGGCGCACGGCCGAGGGGCCATAACACCTGGCGCGGTCATACCTGTCGTGCTCGTCTACGTCATCCTCGTCGTCCTCGCCATCCCCGTCATCGTGCTCCCCGGCAGCCCAGACGTCGAACCCCGGGTCGTTGGCATGGCGCTGCAGTTTTTGCATGGTCTCGGCAAGCATGTCCCGCACCAGGTCGGGGAAAGCGGCGCGCGATTCGAGTTCGTCCAGGAAGGTGTCCGGAGCGGCTGCAAAAAAGACCGGCGGCATGGCCACCTCCGCCCGGGGGCGGCCCTGCCACACCAAACGTCCCGCGTGATCGTAGAGCGCGGCGAACTGGCCCGCGTCGCCATGTTCGCGCCGCCAGCGGTACGCCACGCGCGCGTCGCGGTCGAGCAGCACCACGCCATCGCGCCCAAGGAACGGCGCCAGCGGCGTATTCGCCTCCGGAAGCCACAGTGCGCCGTCGGACGACAATACTTCGATGACCTCTTTCGGCGCCGGCAGGAACACGCCGTCGCTGCGCACGAGGCCCCATATCAGGGAGCCGTCATCGATTCCGGTGGGATCTTCCGCAGCAGGGGAGCCGTGGCCGATGGCAAACCCGTGCTCGGTGAAATCCGTTCCCCAATAGACATACTGCGTGTCGAGTTCGCTCCCGTCCGCCTTGAAGTACGTTTTTTCGCCATATTTGACGATTCCGCACGTCATCGTCGTGGACAGGTGATAGGACTGATCCTTGAGCACATGCTTGCCGCTGGCGTCCAGATAAGCGAACTTGAAGCCCTTCTGAAGACAAAATGCAAGTCCGTCGGCATTGAATTCGTCGATCCGATCATGACGCGGTGGCACAATCCAGTTGCCTGCCGTGTCGATCAGGCCGAACATTTTCGGCGCGCTCGCCGCTGGCGCCACGCCGTGGACGGAAAACCCGAGCGCATCGTCAAACTGCGCAGCGATGACCCACTGCCCATCGCGGCCGATGTAACCGGTCTGATCTTGTTCGCCCAGGCGCGCGGCGGCCAGGCCGTTCGCGGCGAATTGCCCGGCGTTGAAGAAGCTGCCGTCGAAGGCGAACTGGCCGTGCATATCGATATACCGCCACGCGGCCGCAGACACTTTCACGGCCGCCAACCCGTGCGCAAACGCGCTCACCGCCTCATGCCTAGGTGCGATGACGCACTGTCCAAGCAAATTCATGTAGCCCCAGAGGCCGTTCGTGCGGAAGCGGGAAAGGCCATCGTCGCTGAACGTGCGCGCGTCTTCCAGATCGGGCGCCACCAGCCAGTCACCGGTCGCGTTGATGTAGCCGCATGCATCGTCGCCGGCCGAGGCGGCGGCGATCAGGCCGCCGCGTCCGTCGTCCCAGAACGGCCCCAGCACCTGGACCAGCGGTGGCTCCATGGCGCGCGCCACGCCCTCATGAATAACGAGCAGATCGTCATATTCGTCGTCGGGCTGGAAATGATTTCGGATCAGGATGGGCTGGGTCGGCATGATGACGTGCGTGGGCGAGTCGGATTGTGCCCGGCATTTTACCCGCAGCAACTACTCGGCGTGAGTATTTCGATAACATTGATGGGGAATGTGCGGACATCTCGACGAGATGCCCGGCCGGAAATAATCACCCGCACGGCGGCGCGATGGCCGGCAACCGGAACGGCAATCGTCACCGGCACGCCGTCAAAGAGTCCCGCTTGCCGGACAGCGCTTCAGCACTCGCGCGCCAGCCCCCCACTCTTGCACGGATCGGCATTGGCCGGCGTATGCAGCTTGAACGCCGGTTGATGCCCAGCTACCGGTTTCGCAGGGGCGGGTTTGGCCTTCACGGCAGGCTTGGCCGCTGGCTTGGCTGCCACTTTGGGCTTGACGCCAGCTTTTGCCGGAACGACGGCGAGCTTCTTTTTCGCAGCCGCTTTCGCTGGCGCCGGCGGCATGGTTTTCCTGGCCGCCGGCTTGACCGGCGCCACAGGTGCTTTTGCCTTTGCGAGCGGCTTTTTCGTCGGAATCGTGGGCGCCCTGGCTTTCGCCACCGGCTTGGCCGCAGGCGCTTTTTTTACCACGGTGACAGCCAGCGGATGCGCACGTGTGGGCGCCGGTTTCGGTTTCGG
The DNA here is from genome assembly GCF_011682155.1 of Massilia sp. CCM 8734. Taxonomy (NCBI): domain Bacteria; kingdom Pseudomonadati; phylum Pseudomonadota; class Betaproteobacteria; order Burkholderiales; family Oxalobacteraceae; genus Massilia; species Massilia sp. CCM 8734. The sequence goes on along the minus strand of NZ_WHJI01000054.1, from coordinate 11,860 downwards.
TTTCGGTACCGGTAGCGGCTTTTCCACATGCGCACTTTCGACCGGCTTGTTGACCACCGGTTTTTCCGGCTCCGGCGGCAAGACCACCAGGGGCGGTATCGGTTCCGGCGCCGGCGTGATCCGGCCCGGCGGCGGCGCGGTGTTGTCCGGCACGGGTTCGGTGACCACCGGAGCGAGAGCAGCCTTCGGCGGCTTGGCCGCTGGCTTGGCCGGCGCCGCCGGATCGACCTTGGCGCTCATCGCCACGGCATGCATGGCGTCGTCGAGCTTGCGTTCGGCATTGAACCACAGTCCGCCGCCAATCAGCGCCGCCAGCGCAAGCGCGCCGCCGCCCCATGCCACCGCCGTGCCGATCCAGTTGTCCTCGGGCGGTTTTTCCTGCAGGATGCCCGACAGCGCCGGCGGACCCTCGGGTTCGTCGGGCAGCAAGGACGGTACCGGCAGCTTCGCGGCAGGCGCCGGTGGCGCAGGATCGAACGTCGCATCGTCCGGTGTCAGGCTCGGCTCGACGCGCCGAGGTCCGTTTTGCTCATGTGATTCCAAAATCTAACCTTTATTGATCTGACACTAAATTGTGTACCAAGTCACAAGTGTAGCCAATATTACAAACTTTTGGAGCACAAATCGCCAAAACCGCCGCCGCCGGGGGTTTCGATCACAAACAGGTCGCCGGCCGCCATCTCGGTTTTGCCGATGTGGGCCAGCAGTTCCACGCTGCCGTCGGCCCGCACCACGCTGTTGACGCCGCATGCGCCCGGGCTGCCGCCCGCCATGCCAAACGGCGCGTGGATGCGGTTGTTCGACAGGATCGCGGCCGTCATCGGCTCCAAAAAGCGCACCTTGCGCACGCCGCCGTTACCACCGTGCCAGCGCCCCGCCCCGCCCGATCCGTGCCGGATTTCGTAGCTCTCGAGCCGCACCGGGAAGCGGAATTCCAGGATTTCCGGATCGGTCAGGCGCGAATTGGTCATATTGGTCTGGACGACGTCGGTGCCGTCGTAACCCTCGCCCGCGCCGGAGCCGCCCGAAATTGTCTCGTAATACTGGTATTTGGCGTTCCCGAAGGTGAAGTTGTTCATCGTGCCTTGCGACGCGGCCATGACCCCGAGCGCGCCGTACAGCGTGTTGGTGATGCAGGTCGAGGTCTCCACATTGCCCGACACGACCGACGCCGGATAATGCGGATTGAGCATCGAGCCCGGCGGAATGAGCACCTTCAGCGGTTTCAGGCAGCCCGCGTTGAGCGGAATTTCATCGTCGACCAGCGTGCGGAACACGTACAGCACCGCCGCCATGCACACCGCCGACGGCGCGTTGAAGTTGTTGGCCAGTTGCGGCGAGGTGCCGCTAAAGTCGATGGTGGCGCTGCGCGCGGCCTGGTCGACCCGGATCGCCACCTTGATCTGCGCGCCGTTGTCGAGCTGCGTGGTGAAGTCGCCGTCCTTTAAGGCGCCGATCACGCGCCGCACCGCTTCTTCGGCGTTGTCCTGCACGTGGCCCATGTACGCCTGCACCACGCCCAGGCCGAAGTGCGCGACCATCTTGCGCAGTTCGTCCACGCCCTTCTGGTTGGCGGCCACCTGCGCGCGCAGGTCTGCCATGTTCTGGTCGGGATTGCGCGCCGGGTAGCGCGCGCCGCCCAGGAGCGCGCGCGCCTCAAGGTCGCGCAGCAGCCCGTCGACGCCGTCGACCAGCTTGAAGTTATCGATCAACACGCCTTCCTGCTCGATGAAGACCGAGTCCGGCGGCATCGACCCCGGCGTGGTGCCGCCGATGTCGGCGTGGTGGCCGCGCGAGCCGACGTAAAACAGGATCGCGCCGCCCGCCTGGTCGAACACTGGCGTAATGACCGTGACGTCCGGCAGGTGGGTGCCGCCGTGGTAAGGGTCGTTGAGCATGAACACGTCGCCCGGACGCATCTTGCCCGCGTTTTCGGTCATGACCGTCTTGATCGACTCGCCCATCGAGCCCAGATGCACCGGCATGTGCGGCGCATTGGCGATCAGGTTGCCGCAAGCGTCGAAAATGGCGCAGCTGAAGTCCAGCCGTTCCTTGATGTTGACCGAGTACGCGGTGTTCTGCAGGCGCAGTCCCATTTGCTCGGCGATCGACATGAACAGGTTATTGAAAATCTCGAGCATCACCGGATCGGCCGTGGTGCCGATGGCGCGTCGTTCGGGCATCGCTTCGATGCGCGTGAGCACCAGATGATTGTGCGGCGTGACCCTGGCCTGCCAGCCCAGTTCCACCACGGTGGTGGCGTTGTCTTCGGCGACAATGGCCGGGCCTTTGATCACGTCGCCCGGGCGCATGTCGGCGCGCTTGTACAGGCCCGTGTTGTGCCACGAATCGGCGCCGAACATGCGCACCGTCTCGCGCGCCTTGAGCGCGCCTGCGCGCGGGGCCTGCACCGCCAGGCTCTCGGCCGGGGCGTCGGAGGCGCCGATGGCTTCCACCGACACCGCTTCCACGACCATCGCCTTGGACGGCATCAGGAACGAGAAGCGCTTTTTGTAGGCTGCTTCGAACTGGTTCTTCATGCGCTCGGGATTATCGAACAGCACGATGATGGCCGAATCGGTGCCTTCGTAGCGCAGGTGCACGCGCCGCACCAGGCCAATGCGCGCGGCGGCCACGCCCTGGTCGGTCAGTTCACGGGTCAATGCGTCCCCCAGCGCGCTGAGGTAGCCGTGCAGCATATCGGGGGTGGTATCGAGCAGGCGCAGTTCGACCGCGCGTTCGCGCATGGCGCGCTGGTCGGCCAGGCCCATGCCGTAGGCCGACAGCACGCCGGCCAGCGAGTGCACGAACACGGTTTTCATGCCGAGGGCGTCGGCCACGAGGCAGGCGTGCTGCCCGCCGGCGCCGCCGAAACTGGTCAGCGCGTACTCGGTCACGTCGTGGCCGCGCTGCACCGAGATCTGCTTGATCGCGTTGGCCATGTTCCCGACCGCGATCTGGATGAAGCCTTCGGCCACCTGCTCCGGCGCCGGGGTGACCCCGGTGGCGGCACCGATTTTCTGCGCCATGGCGAGGAACTGGGCACGCACGCGCTCGACGTCGAGCGGCTGGTTGGCGCTTGGTCCGAACAGGCGCGGAAAATGGGCGGGCTGGATTTTACCCAGCATGACGTTGCAGTCGGTGACCGCGAGCGGGCCGCCGCGCCGGTAGCTGGCCGGCCCCGGATTGGCGCCGGCGCTGTCGGGCCCCACGCGATAGCGGCTGCCGTCGAAATGCAGCAGCGAGCCGCCGCCGGCGGCGACCGTATGAATGCTCATCATCGGGGCGCGCATTCGCACGCCCGCGACCAGGGTTTCGAACACGCGTTCGAATTCGCCCGAAAAGTGCGACACGTCGGTCGAGGTGCCGCCCATGTCGAAGCCGATCACCTTGTCGAAACCGGCCGCCTGGCTGGCGCGCGCCATGCCGACGATGCCGCCGGCGGGGCCGGACAAGATGCTGTCCTTGCCCTGGAAGGCGCGGGCGTCGGTCAGGCCGCCGTTCGACTGCATGAATTGCAGGTTCACGCCCGGCATTTCGGTGGCCACCTGGTCGACATAGCGGCGCAAAATCGGCGACAGGTAGGCGTCGACGACGGTGGTGTCGCCGCGCGCGACCAGTTTCATCATCGGGCTCACCTCGTGCGAGACCGAGACCTGGGTAAAGCCGATGGCGCGGGCGATGCGCGCGCAAGCGGCCTCGTGGGCGGTGTAGCGGTAGCCGTGCATGAAGACGATGGCCAGCGAACGGGCGCCGTCGTCGTAGGCCGTTTGCAGGGCGGCGCGGGTGGTGGCGTCGTCGAGCGCCGTGAGCACGTCGCCATGGGCGCCGATCCGTTCGTCGATTTCCACCACATGGCTGTACAGCAGTTCCGGCAGCACGATATGCCGATCGAACAATTTTGGCCGGTTCTGATACGCTATGCGCAGCGCGTCGCGAAAGCCCCGCGTGATGGCCAGCGCCGTGCGCTCGCCTTTGCGCTCGAGCAGGGCGTTGGTGGCGACGGTGGTGCCCATTTTGACAGCCTCGATGGCGTCCACCGGCATCGGAGCGTCGGCGGCGAGGCCAAGCAGGTGGCGGATGCCGGCGACGGCGGCGTCGCCGTACTGCTCCGGATTCTCGGACAACAATTTATGGGTCACCAGGCTGCCGTCAGGCTGACGCGCCACGATGTCGGTAAATGTGCCGCCGCGATCGATCCAGAATTGCCAATCCATGTGCCATCCTTAAATGTGTTTGGGATGGCGCATATTGTAGTGCCCATCCCGAAATTTTAGTCAGCGTGTATTGAAACTGGCGCAATCTTGGCGCCTTTGCAACGGAGTTATGATGAAATCACTGTACAGCGTCGCCGAAATCCGCAGTATCGAACACAGCATGGCAGAAAGTCTGCCGGCCGGCACGCTCATGCAGCGCGCCGGCGAAGCGGCGGCCAGCGCCGCGCGCGCCATGCTGGCCGGACGCAAGGTGCTTGTGCTGGCCGGCCCTGGCAACAACGGAGGCGACGCGCTCGAAGTGGCGGCCAACCTGGCCGGCGCCGACACCGACCTTGACGCCGAGGTGACGGTGCTGTACCTCGGCGGCCCCGCCCCCTCGGCCGACAGCGCGCAGGCGCTGGCCCGTGCGCGCGCCAGCAAGGCGGTGTTTGTCGACAGCCTGCCGCTCGGGCGCGACTGGGGCCTGATCGTCGACGGTTTGTTCGGCATTGGCCTGGGGCGCCCGATCGAGGGCGACATGCGCGCGCTGGTCGAGGCCATCAACGCGCTCGGGCGACCGGTGCTGGCGCTCGATGTACCGAGCGGGCTCGATGCCGACACCGGCGCCGTGATCGGCCCCGATGGCGTGGCGATCCGGGCCACGCGCACGATTACCTTCATCGGCGACAAGCCCGGCCTGCATACGTTTGAAGGACGCGATTACGCGGGCCAGGTGCAGCTGGCGCCGCTGGGCATCGATCCGGGCCAGCGGCCGGCGGCTGCGGCGCGCCTGAACGAGCCAGCGCTGTTTGCGCGCCACCTGGCGCCGCGCCGGCATAACAGCCACAAAGGCAGCTTTGGCGACGTGGCGGTGATCGGCGGCGCCAAAGGCATGGCGGGCGCGCCGCTGATGGCGGCGCGCGGGGCGCTGTTTACCGGAGCCGGGCGGGTGTTCGTGGCGGCCATCGAGCCGGCGGGCGCGGTCGATTTCGTGCAGCCAGAGATCATGATGCGCGACGCCCAGGACTTCGACAGCGGCGACGCCACCCTGGTGATCGGACCGGGCATGGGCGACTCGGTGACCGCGATGCGGGTGCTGTTCAAGGCGCTCGAAGGCAAGGCGGCGCTGGTGATCGACGCCGATGCGCTCAATCTGATCGCCGACAGCCCGGACTTGCAGGGACGGCTGGCGCAGCGCGAGGCGACGGCGATCGTCACGCCCCATCCGCTGGAGGCGGCGCGGCTGTTGGGCGTGACCAGCGCCGTGGTCCAGGGCGACCGGCTCGCTGCTGCGCGCGAACTGGCGTCGCGCTTGAACGCGGTGGTGGTGCTGAAGGGCTCGGGCACGGTCATTGCCAATGCCGGCGGCGCGGTGGTGATTAATCCGACCGGCAACGCGGGCCTGGCGACAGCGGGCAGCGGCGATGTGCTGGCCGGGATGTGCGGCAGTTTGCTGGCGCAGGGGTGGCAGGCGTGGGAGGCGGCGATTGGCGCGGTATGGGTGCACGGCGCGGCGGCCGACCGCCTGGTGGCGCAAGGGAGCGGGCCGATTGGGTTGACGGCCGGGGAATTGCCGGTGGCCGCGCGCGCGGTGCTTAACGCGCTGGCGCGCTAGAATTACGTCGTTCCCGCGCAGGCGGGAACCCAAGTTCGTGCCGTAGCCGGTGGCGGCCCAAAAAACTTGGGTTCCCGCCTGCGCGGGAACGACGGGGTAAGCGCTGAACGAAAGACCTATACCAACCGTCCACCCGCAATCGTAATCGTCCTGCCGCAACGCGCCGCAATCGACGGATCGTGCGTCACCAGCACCAGGGTTGAACCGCGCTCGCGGTTCAACTCGAACATCAATTGAATCACCGCCTCGCCGGTCGCCGCATCCAGGCTGCCGGTCGGCTCGTCGGCGAACAACAACGGCGGCTCGGTCACGAACGCGCGCGCCAGGGCCACCCGCTGCTGCTCCCCGCCCGACAAGAACTTGGGATAATGCTTCAGGCGGCTCGACAGCCCTACCCGTCCCAGCATCGCCGCCGCCTTTTCCCTGGCATCGCTTTCGCCGCGCAGCTCCATCGGCAGCATGACGTTTTCCAGCGCATTCAAATGCGCCAACAACTGGAACGACTGGAACACGAAGCCCAGCTTGGCCTTGCGCAGACTGGCGCGGCCATCTTCATCGAGCGCGAAGATATCGTCGCCGGCGAGGATCACCTTGCCGCTGGACGGCGTGTCCAGGCCCGCCAGTAGTCCCAGCAAGGTCGACTTGCCCGAACCGGACGCGCCCACGATCGCGAGCGTCTCGGCCGGTTGCACTGTAAAATCGACGCTGTGCAGGATGGTCAGTTCGCCACTGGCATCGGCTACGCGCTTCGACAGGCCGATCACCTCGATCGCCGCAGGCGCCCTTGCATGGTCACTTACGTAACGATTGGAAGAATCAGGAATGTCACGCATGCTTGTTTATCTCAAAAAATGGTCTGTTTACGGGCTGCTGATGATGGCCGCCTCGGCGAGCGCCTATTCTGCACCAAAAACCGTGCTTGTGCTGGGCGACAGCCTGTCCGCCGAGTATGGCCTCAATCGCGGCGCCGGCTGGGTCGCGCTGATGGAACAGAAACTCAAGGCCGAAAATATCGAGGCGGCCATCGTCAACGCCAGCATCAGCGGCGAGACCACCAGTGGCGGGCGCGCGCGCCTGCCGGCCCTGCTGACCAGGCACAAGCCCGACGTCGTGGTCATCGAACTGGGGGCCAACGACGGCTTGCGCGGCTTGCCGGTGCCGGCCGCCGAAGCGAACATGCGCACCATGATCGAGCTGGCGCAGAAAACCAAGGCGCGCGTGCTGTTGGTCGGCATGCGCATTCCTCCCAACTATGGACGTCAATACACCGACAGCTTTTTCGGCATGTACAAGTCGCTCGCCACCCAGTACAAAACGGGGCTGGTGCCGTTCATGCTGGACGGCGTGGCCGACAAGCCACCGCTGTTCCAGCCAGACCGCCTGCATCCGGCCGCCAACGCGCATCCGATCATCCTGGCCACGATCTGGCCGCACATGCTGCCATTGGTGACATCACGATGAAATATCCCGCCCTTGAAAATTTTGCGGCCCTGCTGCCGCAGCTCGACCAGTTCGACTGCATCATCGACGCGCGCAGCGAATCCGAATTTGCGCTCGACCATCTTCCCGGCGCCATCAACTGCCCGGTGCTGAGCGATCCGGAGCGGGTGCGGGTCGGCACCATGTACAAACAGATCAACGCGTTCGAAGCGAAAAAGGTCGGCGCGGCGCTGGTGGCCAAGAATATCGCGCGCCATATCGAAACTTTGTTCCTGGACAAGCCGAAGGAATGGCGTCCACTGATTTATTGCTGGCGCGGCGGCAACCGCAGCGGCTCGATGGCGCTGATCCTGGCCAAGATCGGCTGGCCGGCGGTGCAGCTCGACGGCGGCTACAAGGCGTATCGCGCCCACGTGAGCGCGGCGCTGCTCGAATCGCCCCTGCCCGAATTGAAGGTCATTTGCGGCACCACGGGCAGCGGCAAGAGCCGCCTGCTGCAGGTGCTCGACTCGATCGGCGCGCAAGTGCTGGACCTGGAACAGCTGGCCGCGCATCGCGGCTCGGTGCTGGGCAATTTGCCGAGCAAGCCACAGCCGTCGCAAAAGAGGTTCGAGACGACGATCTGGGAAAAGCTGCGTCGCTTCGACCCGGCGCGGCCGGTGTTCGTGGAGTCCGAAAGCAAAAAGGTCGGCCAGTTGCGCGTACCGGACGCGCTGATGGACAAGATGCGGCAATCGCCCTGCATTTCCTTGATGCTGTCGCGCCCGAACCGCGTGCGCCTGCTGATGGAGGATTACGAGCATTTCACCAACAGCCCGGACACGCTCAATACCCAGCTCGACTGCCTGGCGCAGCTGCACGGGCGCGACAAGATCGACAGCTGGCACGCGCTGGCCAGCGGCGGGCAGATGCCGGTGCTGGTGGACGAACTGCTGGCGTCGCATTACGATCCGGCCTACCTGCGCTCGATCGACCGCAATTTCATCCAGGTCGGCAAGGCCGAAGTGGTGGAGCTGAGCGACATTGGCGACGCCGATTTCCTGGCGGCGGCGCGGCATTTGCACGGTATGTGAGTGCCGCGATGGAGGAAGTGAAGCCGTTGAACGAACAATACCTGACCCAGGGCGATGACGATCTCTTCGGTCCCGGCGTGTGCAGCGCTTGCGGCAAGCACGGGTTTCACCTGGCCTGCGAAGCGTGGGTGGTCGAGCTGGTACGACGGTTCGCCGAGAACGACCGGCTCCTTCTCGGCAAGCATGCGCTGCACAGGGCCTACGGCGTGGCCGGACGGGCGTCGCGCCAGTGCCTCGATCGCGTCGTGGCGGCGCTGGCAGCCTATCTGAAATGCCCCTCGATTGCGATCTCGCGCATCCCAAAATGCGGCCAAAACACTAATTAGTATCGAAAGGAGTTGTATGACCACCGAACTTCTTCATTATTTAGAGAAATATTGTGCGAGCCCAAGCATTGTTGCGCTTTCCGATTCCGGATCAGGAATGGAGGCTCTTCCGGCGGAGTGGATCGACCTCCTTTCGTTGGAAGGGAAAGAGCGCATTTCTTACGTCATTGCCTTGTGGGAGAGATTTGGTGAAGGGCTATCCGAAGTTACGGATAAATTGAAGAGCAGCCTAGTTTCTGTTGATCTTTTGAAAGAAGGTGATACTTATTCGTTGCTATATGGAGTTAGTGCTGCAGAACGAATCTTATACTATCAGGCAAAGAATCCAATTTGTCGGAAATTCAATTCAAAAATTTGCTCTTTGTGGCCACGTGTCCCGCAAAGTATTCGAGATTTCTATGCGGTGCATGACGGCTGGTTCTATTTGGCGTCGCATTCCATGGGGTTGCTACCCGCAGAGGAATTGTTCGTGCTTTCCGACGAAGATTGGGGTATTTTGGATGAAATTGGTCTGGCTCCGGTTAATCTCGATAAAACGATCGCATTCTTTACAAATGGAATGTCTGGTTACGTCTGTCTTGATGTTTCGCCGCCCAAAGAAGAGTGCGCCGCTATGATCTGGTGGAGTAATAAGTTGCCAAAGATGAATTTGAAATTTTGGGACATTATAGATTCATGGACAGCTATTGGATTAAATGGTTAGAAGCGCTGGATTCAATATTCGCAACTACTCAGTAGCCGTGCGAGATTTGAAATTGCAATCAACGATTAAAAGTCCACGGCTCGTTTCACCTACTGATAAAACGAGAAGATAAGTCAGAGAAATTGTCAGGCTTTACCTCTTCTAAATTACTTCCGTGTCGGACAAAATATTGATTTCCATGATTGTTGCGTACCCGAGTGGGCAAAAAACGGCGGTGGACGGCTCTGGGTAGATGGCGGTGGTCCTGATAAGTCTTCATAATGCCAAGGGACTCGATTTCCCGAATTATTCCTTTATCCCGACAACCTTCGTCTTTGTGGTGCTGATTAATTCGTTGGCCGGGATGATGTACCCTCTGGTGCGCCAGTTGAGCCAAGTGCTGTTGAAACAACGCGATTCGCGCTAAATACAGGTACGTCAAGAAACACACCAGTTAGCTTACTCATGCAACATCACGCTCGGCAAGAACTGATACTTCCCACGCTGCTTCATCGGAACAGTGATTTTTTGCAGATATTTAGGAATGGCAACCCCGCCAATTCCAGCAAATTCCACTATCAAGCGACAATTTTCTGCGGTCGCGCTTTTGCGAAGTTCTATCACCGTTTTTGTCGCAGCATACGAGAGCGGGTCTATCTCGACGACACCACCCTCCATACCCTGACGTACCATCCCATCCCTGATATCGGCCGCACATCCCAGTAAGGTTTTTCGCATCAGTTTGAAGTGCGTCGGCTTGTTACCGTTATTTCTAAACAACAGCGTTATAAACATCAATTTATTATCGGAAAAAGTTTCGACGCTTGAATTAACACTAACATCGACAACATCCTGAAAGTGTGCTTTTGCAGTTGGCTTGACCATGAATTGACGAGTAACGCGTTTATCTCCAGGCAGATCTGTCAATGTAAACAAGACTTCGCATGGGAATGTGGAAAGGAATCCAACCGGATAATAACGATGGGCAAAGCTCTTAGGAGGAATGATAGCAATTGTCGATTCCGCCTCGAACAGCTTGGCTCGTTTTATGCCGTCCCTATCAAACAAAGCTTCAAAACGACTGCCGGCAAACTGCGCTGCACGATTGCGCGAGTAACATGTCCGCTCCGTAAGCAGATCCAGATTCGCACCGGCGGTTCCGAAGTCCAGCGCGACGGAAACCGGGTGAGCTTTATCGTTGAATAACACAACGTTGACCTCAGGTGCATAGAACGTGGAATTCGATTGAAAAACCACATGACGCATTTGCGCACGTGTCAGCGTGGGGAATGCACTTAGCAAAACAAGGCAAATTGAGCATAGAAACTTGTAGACGTGAATTCTCATTTTTTCCCGGCCGGGCTCGGCGTCTTATTTTCAGAGCCAGCGCCTGGCTGCTTCCCGTTTTTATAGGCGTCACGCGATTTTTCCAATGCTTCAGCCGAGAATACCTTTTGCTCGCCAAATTTTCCCATATTATCAATCTGCCATTGATAGGCGTTTGGTTCTGGCTGAGGCATTTTCGGCATCTGCCGTGATTCCCACTGCCACTCATGTACCAACTCGTGTCCGAAGGCACTTGCCCAATCTCCGGGCGAAGGCTGCACCGCCGATGCAACCTTATTGTTCACGACCACGATATCGTTGTGGAGCGTCCACATGAGCGTTGTGTCGGAGGCCAATGGCTTCAACTGCCAGAAAGCCTGTTTGCCATCTTTTGTATACTGCGGCAAATAGACTTTGTTGTACTCATCAACGCCCATCACGGTAACATTTGGTCCATTCCCCATTTTGTTCATGGCGTTGAAGCGCTTTGACAGGTCTGGAAGAGTGGCTTCAAGCGTCTGCAAGTTCTTTGAAACGGCGTTGACAAGATCTTGTGGCACGTTTTCATTGAATTTTATTCTGAAGGCCCGCTGTCCTACCACTTGCTCCCTGGTAGTGAGCGCTATCGGTTTTTCAGCTCCTTTCCTGACGTTCACCTGCGGAATCAGATAGCCCTCAGCCGGATTGTAGCGGGCAGAATTAGCCTGCGCCGGCATGCCTGCGCCACTATCCGCATTTACCATCCACCCGGGCATCAGCGCTGCCGTAACGCTACGTCCCAAGCCGCTATCCAGCAACTGTTTTGCAGCTGCCTCTAACGCTCCAGACAAGGCGGCGGCCGCACCGCCGGCTGCCAACCGCAAGGCGTTTTGAATTCCTGGCACCAAGGCGACATCTGGCAAAGTTTGGTCAGTCTGCACTGTGCCGCCACCGATAAACACATTACCAGAACCTTCGACGATAAAGGCACTGCATTCAATCTTGTCGCCAACCCTGGCGGCCGGAAGGCCATTAATGAATACAGTGGGGCTACCCGTTACGATTTTCAACGGAGTATGCGGGTGCTTCGAGCAATTGAGGCACTTGCAAAACTGGTCACGTGTGTGAATTTGATCGCCGGACTCGGCATGATGGAGGGGCGTGGGCGCCCATTTCTGGCATGATATTGGTTCTGAAGACAACATCAAAACGCCCACACCATG
>NZ_WHJI01000053.1:0-43120 GCF_011682155.1 Massilia sp. CCM 8734 | reverse complement strand
CCCCCCCCCTTCTCCCCCATTTTTCTCGCGGCCCCCCCCCCTGGGGGGCTTCTCAGTCATTATTACCCCCCCCGCCCCCCCCCGGGCCCCCCCCCCGGGCCCCCCCCCCCCCCCCCCCCCCGGCAACGTGGCTTACCCGGCAACTGTCGCGTGAACGCAAAAATATCCACCCGCAATATCGATTAGCGCAAACTTCCACCCGATTGCTGGCGTCCGGCCAGCCTGGCGCAGGCGCCGCGACGCCCTTCCCGCACCGATTTGCCCCCTTCCCACCCTAACAATCCTGCCAGCTTCCCGCCCCGGCCGGACGGGTTTGTAATGTTCGTCAAGCGAATTTTCCTGCCCGCCGATCAAGCGCGAAGCAACCGAACCGTGACTGGAACATCACCATGGCACACCTGGCCTCATTTTCTCCCCAGCTCTCTCCCGCCCAGCCGGCGGCCCTGCGCGAGCCCACCGTGCGTACGCCCGGCGGCGGCATGTTCTGGAGTCCCGGCATCGGTCTCGGCGCGGGCATCATTCTCGAACTGTCGGGCGATATCGACAGCCTGTCGCAGCGCCTCGCCCGGTTGCCCGAGCGTGCCGGGCGCGGCCGGCCGATGGTCAGCCAGTACCTGTTCATGGTCAAGACCCTGGCGGCGGCCTGGGCCACGCGCAGCCGGCCCGGCCTGCACAGCGCCCTGGGCGGCCTGCGCCACTTGGGCGAGAGCCTGCTGGCGCAGGATGCCGCGCCGCTGGCCACGGCGCTGCTGAACATGTTCCACGGGCGGCCCTCGTCCGGCCCCGGCGCGGTGCGCCTGATCGACGCCCTGGTGCGGCGCCTGGCGGCCCCGGCCGATGAGCTGTCCGCCCTCGACCAGGATGTCGGCAATTACCTTGCGCAGATGGGACGCGCCTCGGGCGCACTGGAAACCGACACGGTGATGGTGACCGAGCGCCTGCAGGCCGACCATGTCCACGCCTTCATCCTGGCGCAACAGGTCAATACCTTGCAGGGACGGCTGGCCGATGCGCGCGCGCGGCGCCACAGTCACTGGCTGCCCGGCACGGATGCGGCGCAAGCTGGCGCCGATATCGAGACGCACGGCAGCGCACTCGAAAGCGTCATGCGAGAGCTCGACCATATCCGCGAGGGCCAGGCCTCGATGATGGCCGAAGCGGTGTATCTGCAAGGCTTGCTGCCGACGCTGTCGGCTTACCTGAGCGGCATGGACCGGATCGGCGCCGGCATCCGCATCGCCGCTGCCGGTACGCGCGCCCTGTGTGCCGAGCTCGACAACCTGAAAAATGTCTTGCTGGCCGGGCCGGCGGCGAGCAACACGGCGCACGCCCAGTTGCAGGCGGCCCTGCCGTCCTGGCGCATGCTGGCGGCGCGCATTGCCGCCTTTCCGGCCGCTCCGGCCGAGTAGCGGCTAGGAAGCCAGGCGCGCCTCGAACATCGCTTCGTAGGTGCCCGCGATGTCCACATACAAGGCCACCGCGCGCTCGACGCCGATCTGGACCGGATCGCCGAAGCGCGTGGTCAACACCCCGGCGCGGCGCAGCAGGCGTTCGATGGCGACCGTGGTGACCGTCACGTACTGGTCCAGGCCGGCGTGATGGCCATAACTGATGATTTCGCCGATCGATTCCATGGTAATCTCCGAAAAACCGAAGCGCGGGTTGCCGTCGGTTTCGATGGCGAAGCGCGACAGTTCCCAGATGCGGGCGTTGGCGGGGGCTTCCTGGCCGTGCAGGAGCTGCGCAAAAGAGTCCTTGAGCATGTAGGGGCCTTCGGTCGGCAAGATGCGCCAGCAGCCGCGCAGCGGCCCGCCGCCCGGCTCGCGGATCATCATGTACAGTGGTTCGAGAGCGTCGTAACCATCAATTTCCATGCCGCTCATGATCGGCACTTCCCAGCCCAGCCGGTCCTTGAACACTTTGGCGCGCAGTTTGTGCATCTCCCACAAGTCACGCGATTTGAATTCGCGCCGTGCGGCGATTCGAATATGCAGAGCCATCTTAGGTACCTCGCTTTATATATATAAAAGTTATGCTGCTTGCATGAAGAATCATGCAAAAATTGCATTAGCATAACTAGTAGAGTTGCTAGGTGGCCTGTAAGCACAGTGAATGGAATACTGCCCTTTTGTTTGCGAGGAACGGTATGGCTCAGGATTTCAACTACCAGACGACGGCCGTGGCAGAACAGCGCGGCGGGATCGATCACGAAAGCGGCGCTGCGAATGCGGCAACGATGGCAAGCACGCCCCATAGCGAATTAAAACGGTTCAGGATCAGCAAGCGCGAAAGCCAGGAAAAATTCTGGGGACGCTTCGGCGTGACGCAGTCGAGCGGCAGCCGCTTCGAAACCGGCCTGGGTATTCCAGCGCCGGTGGCAATTTTGGTGAAGCTGTATGTCAAGGGTAAGCTCAGCGATGGGGATCTTCCGGGCTGATGATGCCCAGGCTGATCGCCTTGACCAGTGCCTGCTGCCGGGTGTTGACGTTGAATTTCACGCGGATGTTACCGATATGAAAATTCACCGTCGCCTCGGAGCAGAGCACGATCTTCGAGATTTCCCATGAAGACTTGCCGACCATGACCCAGTTGAGCACTTCCAGCTCACGCTTGGTCAGGCGCGGCAGCGCTTCGGCGCCCGGCTTGGGTGCGACGAATTTGAGCGAGGACTCGAAGGCGTAGTCGCGGATCAGCGAGAGCGACGGCATCAGCTGGCTGATTGTGCTGTCGAACTCGCCGTTGGGCGGGGCGTCGGAAGCAAAACTGACCACGCCGAACTCCCCGCTCGGCCCGTGGATGGGAAAGGTGATGCCGGAGCGAATGCCGTAGCCGCAGGCTTCCTCGTACATCTCGCGCTGGGCGGGAGCGTGGAAGGTATCCGGTTCCCACACGATCGGCAGCGAGCTGGTCATGCAATGGGCGACGGTCGGGTCCACGTAGTGGAGCTTGTCGGCGTCGTAGCGGGTGCGCCAGGCGGCCGCGTAATTGCTGTGCAGGAACGCCGTCTCCAGCTTGACATGCTTGGAGCCCACCGTGCCGTACAGTACCTGGTCGAATCCCTGGTCGTGGGCCAGCGAAAACAGGGCCGAACTCCAGCCATTCTCATGGTCGCTTTTCAACAGCGTCATCAGTTGTCCCATTTTCACCATTGCCGTCGCTCCCTTTTGTTGCCTATTTTACACAAATATCGCGTGGAGACACTAGCGGGTGTCTTGTGATTAACTTAAATATTCGAAAATGTAACCATTTGTCAGTATTTTAGGCCTTCCGAAAGTGTTGTGTTAGACAAATTTGACATGCGATTCCACGTAGAAATGAGACTACCAGTTACGTCGGGTTGACTTATCCCAGGAAGCCAAAGGCGTAGCGCAATCGCAACATTGGCCTTTGCCGCAATGAATTGTGCGTCGTGGAAATTTATTCTCGGGTAGGCTCAGGCAACTTGACGTTACCAACGTAGCCGGATAGGGTAAGCTGCCGGTCCGGGCAGGCTGATGAAGCCGCGCTGCCCGGACCCTTGACTGGCTGGCGCACTGGTATACAGTTGCCGTTACCGTCGTAAAAATGTGATCGGCAGCCAATTTAACCAGACCTAGCGCACCGTGCAGATCATTCCGAAAGTGTTACTCGTCAACGATGACGCCGCCAGCCTGCTGGCGCTCGAAAGCCTGCTGTCCGAGGCCACGCGCGCGCAGCACTACGCGCTGCTCAAGGCCAGCTCCGGCCATGAAGCGCTGCGCATGGTGCTGACCCACGATTTCGCCGTGATCCTGCTCGACGCCAACATGCCCGGCATGGACGGCTTCGAAACCGCCGAGGCGATCCATTCGCACCCGCGTTCGAGCGCGGTGCCGATCATCTTCATCACCGCCCACTACGGCGACGAGCGCCATCGGCTCGAAGCCTACAGCAAGGGCGCGGCCGACTATCTGTTCACGCCGGTGATCCCGCAGGTACTGCAAACCAAAGTGGCGGTGTTCGTCGACCTGACCCGCAAGAACCTCGAGCTGCAAGCGAAAACGCGCGAACTGTCGCTGCTCAACCAGGACCTGCGCGTGCAGCGCGTGCAAGACCTGGAGCGCATCAACCGCGCGCTGGAACAGGAAGTGGCCGAACGCAAGGTGGCCGAGCAGCGCGCGCAGGCGCTCTCGATCCGCGATCCGCTGACTAACCTGGTCAACCGGCGCTCGCTGATCGCCCAGCTCGAACACGCGGTCGCCACGGCCGACCGCCACGGCGGCGAATTCGCGCTGCTGTTTCTCGACCTGGACCGTTTCAAGCAGATCAACGACACCCTGGGACACGAAGTGGGCGACGAACTGCTGCGCCAGGTCGCGGCGCGCCTGCTGGCGGCGGTGCGCGTGTCGGATGTGGTGGCGCGCCTCGGCGGCGACGAATTCGTGGTGCTGCTCGAAGGGCGCGGCGCGGCCGCCAACGCGGCGCGGGTGGCGCGCAAGATCGAGCAGGCGCACACGCGACCGTTCGAGATCAACGGCCAGCGCATCGCCACCTCCACCAGCATCGGCATCGGCCTGTACCCGCAGGACGGGAGCAGCGCCGCGCAACTGATGAAAAACGCCGACACCGCGATGTACCACGCCAAGCAGCACCGGCGCGGCAGCATCGAGTTTTTCCGCGAAGAGCTCAACACGCGCGAGCGCGAGCGCGCCCAATGGGTGGCCGAACTGCATGCCGCGCTCGAAGGCAAGCAATTCGAACTGCTGTTCCAGCCGCGCGCCGCCCTGCCCGATGGCGCGGTCGTAGCGGTCGAAGCGCTGCTGTACTGGCGCCACCCGCGCCATGGCCTGATCGCCGCGGCGCGCTTTCTGCCCGACGTGGCCGACAGATTGCTGCTCGAACAAGTGTGCGAATGGATGCTGGGCGCGGCCTGCGCCGAAGCGGCGCGCTGGCGCGCGGGCCTGGCGCAAACGGCGACCCAGGCGGCCCGGCTGTCGAAGGTCGTCATGGCGGTCGACCTGGCGCTGCTGCAGATCCGCCCCGAACTGGCCGCGCGCGTGCTGGCGCACCTGCGCAGCTGCAAGCTGCCGGCCGGCTGGCTGGAACTCGAAATTCCCGAACACCTGCTGCTCGATACGCGCGACAGCGCGGCCGTGCTGCGCCAGCTGAAAGCGGCCGGCGTGCGCCTGACGGTCGACGACTTCGGCAGCGCCGGCGCGGCGCTGGCCATGCTGCGCGAGCTGCCGCTCGACGCCATGAAGATCGACCGCGCTTTCGTGCGCGCCATCGGGGTCGAGCGCGGCACCGACATGGCCGCCGCCATCGTCCACCTCGGGCGCGCGCTCGGGCTGCGGGTGCTGGCCCAGGGCGTGCACACCGCCGAACAGCTGGCCGTCCTGAAGTCGCTCGGCTGCGACGAATACCAGGGCGAACTGCTCAGCCCCGCCCTGCACGCGGCCGACATGCTGGCGCTGCTGCAGGCCCGCTGCGGCGCACCAACCATGCAGATACCACAAACAACGAGCCCGAACCAGAATCAGGCCGCTCTTTCAACTCCCAAAAAACGAGGACAAAGCCGATGAACAACATGACCGACATGGCCGAAGAACTGGACATCAAGCTCCTGCTATCGACCCTGATGGCGCTCAAAAAAGGCGACTTCACGGCGCGCATGCCATCCGACTGGAGCGGCATCTCGGGCAAGATCGCCGATACCCTGAACGACATCATCGAAACCAAGGAAAAAATGGTGGAGGCGGTGACCGAGGTATCGCGCGTGGTCGGCGCCGAAGGCCGGCTGGAAAAGCGCGCCTCGGTCCCGAACGTGGTGGGAGGCTGGGCCACCATCATCAGTTCCGTCAACACCCTGATCGACGACCTGGTGCGCCCGACCACGGAAATGGCGCGCGTGATCGGCGCGGTGGCCAAGGGCGACCTGTCGCAGACCATGGCGCTGGAAGTGGACGGCCATCCGCTCATGGGCCAGTACCTGCGCGCGGCCACCACCGCCAACACGATGGTCGAACAGCTCTCCTCGTTCTCGTCGGAAGTCACGCGCGTGGCGCGCGAAGTGGGCACCGAGGGCAAGCTCGGCGGCCAGGCGCAGGTCAAGGGCGTGGCCGGCACCTGGAAGGACTTGACCGACTCGGTCAACTCGATGGCGGGCAACCTCACGTCCCAGGTGCGTAACATCGCCGAAGTGACGACGGCCGTGGCCAACGGCGACTTGTCCAAGAAAATCACGGTGGACGTGCGCGGCGAGATCCTGCAACTGAAAGACACCATCAACGTCATGGTGGACCAGCTGCGCTCGTTTGCGTCGGAAGTCACGCGCGTGGCGCGCGAGGTGGGCACCGAAGGAAAACTCGGCGGCCAGGCCTACGTGCCGGGCGTGGGCGGCACCTGGAAAGACTTGACCGACAACGTGAACTTCATGGCGTCCAACCTCACCGGCCAGGTGAGGAACATCGCGGCGGTGACCACCGCAGTGGCGAACGGCGACCTGTCCAAGAAGATCACGGTGGACGTCAAGGGCGAAATCCTGGAGCTGAAAAACACCATCAACGTGATGGTCGACCAGTTGTCGTCGTTCGCTTCGGAAGTGACGCGGGTGGCGCGCGAGGTGGGCACCGAGGGCAAGCTCGGTGGCCAGGCGCAGGTGAAAGGCGTGGCCGGCACCTGGAAGGACTTGACCGACTCGGTCAACTCGATGGCGGGTAACCTCACCGGCCAGGTGAGGAACATCGCCGACGTGACCACCGCCGTGGCCAACGGCGACTTGTCCAAGAAGATCACGGTGGACGTCAAGGGCGAGATCCTGGAGCTGAAAAACACCATCAACGTGATGGTCGACCAGTTGAACTCCTTTGCGTCGGAAGTCACGCGCGTGGCGCGGGAAGTAGGTACCGAGGGTAAGCTCGGCGGCCAGGCCAACGTGCCCGGCGTGGCCGGCACCTGGAAAGACCTGACCGACGGCGTGAACTCGATGGCGGGTAACCTCACGGGCCAGGTGCGTAACATCGCCGACGTGACGACGGCGGTGGCGAACGGCGACCTGTCCAAGAAGATCACGGTGGACGTCAAGGGCGAGATCCTGGAGCTGAAGAACACGATTAACGTGATGGTGGACCAATTGTCCTCGTTCGCGTCGGAAGTGACGCGCGTGGCGCGCGAAGTGGGCACCGAAGGAAAACTCGGCGGCCAGGCCTACGTGCCGGGCGTGGGCGGCACCTGGAAGGACTTGACCGATAACGTGAACTTCATGGCGTCCAACCTGACCGGCCAGGTGAGGAACATCGCGGCGGTGACCACCGCCGTGGCGCGCGGCGACCTGTCCAAGAAAATCACGGTCGACGTCAAGGGCGAGATCCTGGAACTGAAGGACACCATCAACGTGATGGTGGACCAGTTGTCCTCGTTCGCGTCGGAAGTGACGCGGGTGGCGCGCGAGGTGGGCACCGAAGGCAAGCTCGGTGGCCAGGCCAATGTGTCCGGCGTGGCCGGCACCTGGAAGGACTTGACCGAAAACGTCAACCAGCTGGCCGCCAACCTGACCAACCAGGTGCGCGCGATTGCCGAGGTGGCAACCGCCGTGACGCGCGGCGACTTGTCGCGCTCGATCCAGGTGGAGGCGCGCGGCGAGGTGTCCTACCTGAAGGACAACATCAACGAGATGATCCGCAACCTCAAGGAAACCACGCAGAAAAATGCGCAGCAGGACTGGCTCAAGACCAACCTGGCGCGCTTTACCCGCCTGCTGCAAGGCCAGCGCGACTTGCAGGCGGTGACAAAGCTGATCCTGTCCGAGCTGGCGCCGCTGGTGTCGGCCCACCACGGCGTGTTCTACATGATGGACTCGCAGGAGCTCGACGCGCGCCTGCGCATGATCGCCAGCTATGGCTACCGTTCCAGCCGCAAGCTGGCCACCTCCTTTTTGCCGGGCGAAGGCCTGGTCGGCCAGTGCGCGGTCGAGAAAACCCGCATCTGGCTGACCGACGTGCCGCGCGATTACATCGTGGTCTCGTCGGGCCTGGGCGCGGCGCCGCCGACCAACATCGTGGTGCTGCCGATCCTGTTCGAACAGCAGGTCAAGGCGGTGATCGAAATCGCCTCGCTCGACCGCTTCACCGAAACCCACCTCTCCTTCCTCGACCAGCTGATGGAGTCGATCGGCGTGGTGCTCAACACGATCGAGGCCAACAGCCGCACCGAGTCGCTGCTGACGCAGTCGCAGTCGCTGGCGCAGGAACTGCAGCAGACCAACCAGGAACTGGCGGAAAAGGCGCGCCTGCTGTCCGAACAGAACATCGAGGTCGAACGCAAGAACCGCGAGGTGGAACAGGCCAAGCTGGCGCTGGAAGAAAAAGCGACCCAGCTGGCGCTGTCGTCCAAGTACAAATCCGAGTTCCTGGCGAATATGTCGCACGAGTTGCGCACGCCGCTCAACTCCCTGCTGATCCTCGCGCAGCAGCTGTCGGATAACCCGGAGGGCAACCTCTCGGGAAAGCAAGTAGAGTTCGCAAAGACGATCCACGGTTCCGGATCGGATCTGCTGACTCTGATTAATGACATTCTCGACCTGTCCAAGATCGAATCCGGAACCGTGACACTCGATGTGTCGGAATACCGCTTCTCGAACTTGCGCAACTACGTCGACCGCACCTTCCGCCACATGGCCGAAGCGAAGCACCTGGGTTTCACGGTGCTGCTGGCGGACGCCCTGCCGACCGCCGTGATGACCGACACCACGCGCTTGCAGCAGGTGCTGAAAAACCTGCTGTCGAACGCCTTCAAGTTCACCAGCCATGGCGAAGTCTCGCTCGATATTTCACTGGTGACGAGCGGCTGGACGAGCGACCACCCGAACCTGGTGCACGCCGACGCGGTGCTGGCGTTCTCGGTGCGCGACACCGGCGTGGGCATTGCGGCCGACAAGCTGCAACTGATTTTCGAAGCATTCCAGCAGGCCGACGGCTCGACTGCCCGCAAGTACGGCGGCACCGGCCTTGGCCTGTCGATTTCACGCGAACTGGCGCGCCTGCTGGGCGGCGAAATCCGGGTCGAATCGGTGGTCAACGCCGGCTCCACCTTTACCCTGTTCCTGCCTTACAACCGGGCCGGCTTCATCAACTACGACCAGGCGCGACAGCCGCAGCCTGCCCGCCTGGCGCCGCCGCCATCGACCGTGGTCGTTGCCAGCACGGTGACGCCGTACGACAGCAGCGTGGCGCCGGAAGCGGCGATGGCGCATGCGCAACTGGTGGAATACGCATCGGTGCTGGACGACCGCGGGCTGATCGCCCCGGGCGACCCGTCGGTGCTGATCATCGAGGACGACGAACGCTTCGCCAAGGAATTGATGGACTTCGCGCGCGAGAAGAACTTCAAGGCGATCGTGACGCACCAGGGCGATTCGGCGTTGTCGCTGGCGCGCGACTACCTGCCGTCGGCCATCCTGCTCGACCTCGACCTGCCCCACATCGACGGCTTCACGGTGCTCGACCGCCTGAAACGCGACCCGAGCACGCGCCACATTCCGGTGCATGTGATGTCCACCCTGCGCGAGCGCGAACGGGCGCTGCGCCAGGGCGCCATTTCGTACATCGGCAAGCCGGTCGAGCGCGAGGCGCTGCAGGAAGAATTCACGCGGATCCAGAAATTCCTGTTGGGCGGCAAACGCAGCCTGCTGGTGGTCGATGACGAGAAAATGCAGCGCGACTCGATCGTGGCCCTGATTGGCGACACCGACCTGCGCATCGTGGCCGTGGAAACCGGCGAAGCCGCTTTGGCGTCGCTGCGCGGCTCGCACTTCGACTGCATGGTGCTGGACCTGACGCTGCCCGACATCAGCGGCTTCGACCTGCTCGACGTGATCGGCAAGGACCCTGCCCTGCGCGACCTGCCGATCGTGATCTACACCGCCAAGGACTTGAGCCGCAAGGAAGTGACAAAGCTCAAGCGCTACGCCAAGACCATCGTCATCAAGGATGCGCGTTCGCCCGAACGCCTGCTCGACGAAACGGCCCTGTTCCTGCACCGCTCGCACGCCTCGCTGCCGGAACTGCAGCGGCGCATGCTGGAAGAAATCCACGCGGCCGACGGCGGCCTGGCCGGGCGCAAGGTGTTGATCGTCGACGATGACCTGCGCAATATCTTCGCCCTGTCGTCGCTGCTGGAACGCCAGCAGATGCAGGTTTCGTTCGCCGAAAATGGCCGCGACGGCATCGAGGTACTGGAAAAAGACCCGACCATCGAGATCGTTTTGATGGACATCATGATGCCGGAAATGGACGGCTACGACACCATGCGCGCGATCCGGCGCATACCGAAGTTCAAGTCGCTGCCGATCATCACCTTGACCGCCAAGGCGATGAAGGGCGACCGCGACAAGTGCATCGCCGCCGGCGCCTCTGACTACATCACCAAGCCGGTCGATGTGGCCCAGCTGCTGTCGCTGATGCGGGTGTGGCTGCATTGAACGGGCCGGCGAGGCAGGGCTGCGTTGCCGCCGTCGACGAGTTGGAAATCGACCTGCTGCTCGAAGGCGTTTTCCAGCGCTACGGCTTCGACTTTCGCGCCTACGACCGGCCCGGCCTGAAACGGCGGGTGCTCGGCTTGATGGCCGAGCGCGCGTTGGCGACGGTGTCGCTGCTGCAGGACCGGGTGCTGCACGACCCGGCTTTCGCCTCGGCCCTGCTGCGCGCGCTGAGCGTGCGGCCGGCGTTCTTGTTCGACGACCCGGAGCAAGTGCGCCAGACGCGCGAGGTGCTCGCCGGCTGCCTGCGCGCGTCGGCGCTGCCGAAAGTGTGGCTGGCCGAATGCGCGCATGCGGAGGAAGCGTGGTCGCTGGCGATTTTGCTGGCCGAGCAGCAGATGCATCATCGCACCGAGATTTTTGCCACCGTCGCCAACGAGGAACTGCTGGCCGAAGCCATGCAGGCCAGCATTCCGATGGAGCGCATGGCGCAGTATCAGGAGAACTACCTGAAAAGCGGCGGCACGGCCAACCTGGACGATTATTTCGACGTGCGCGGCGAGCGCGCGGTGCTGCTGCCGGCGCTGCGCAGCCGCATCACGTGGGCGCAGTACAACCTGGTGACGGATGCCTCGTTCAACGAGTTCCAGCTGATCGTATGCCGGCGCGCGCTGGCCGATTTTGGCCCGCTGCTGCGCCAGCGCGCGCTGCGCCTGTTCCACGACAGCCTGGCCCTGTTCGGGGTGCTGGGCATCGACCGTGAGTTGGCGCCGGGCGACACCCTGGCGGCAAGCTACCGGCCGGTGTTTGCGCACCAGGCGTGGTACAAGCGCGTCGCATAGCGCGTCGCTTAGCGCGTCGCCTGGCGCGTCGCGTAGCACCTCTCGGCCAGAACAGCGCCGCGCATGCGGCTACTTGTCCGCCGTATCCGGGCCGAAGTCGACGACGACATCGCCCATTGGATACTCGCCGGTGCGCGTATCCCACTTCTGGTCGCCGCTTTTGATCCGGTAGCTGTCGAAGAGTTGGGGCAGTCCCTCGCTGGCCATGACGTCCGCCTTGTCCGTCACCTGGAAGTGCAGGTGCGGCCAACGCGCGTCACCCGAGTTGCCGACGCGCGCGAGCAACTGGCCGCGCCGCACCCGGTCGCCGGTCTTGACGCCGACGCTGCCCGGCTGCAGATGATAATACGCGGCGAACTGCCCATTGCCCAGGTCAATGATGATCTGATTGCCGCCGATGGTGTCCAGGGTGACTGGCAGCGCCGCCTCGAATCCTGCCTCGGTTTTTGGGATATTGTCCGGAAAGCCGTCGCGCGCGGTGACAACCTTACCGTCCGCCACGGCCAGCACCTTCTGGCCGTAGGCGTAGTACGCACGCACATCGCGCGGGTCGCCGGCATACGGCTTGCGCTGGCCGTTCAACTTTTTCCAGTCGATTGCATAACGGCGCGAAATCTGCGCGGCGCCGTCGACCACCCACAAGCCCATCCGATGATGCGAATGCAGGCTCGGGTTGTTACCCGGCGTCCAGTTGGTTCCGACCAGTGGACGCCCCAGTACCAACATCGGCGTGGTGCGCGTGTCGATCGCGGGACCGTCCGCCACGGCCTTGTCTAGCAACACCCGATGCCTGAGCCTTGCGGGAACCGCGGCCTTGGCGTCAAACGCCAGGCACAGGAAGGCAACGGCGCCCTGCCCCACGCCCAGGCGTTGGAGATTGCCCGGGTTATCGCCGATCGTCACTTGGCGCAGGCTGGCCGCCACCTGCGCTTCCTTGAGCTCGGCTACCGGGGTGGAAGCCGGCTGGTCCGCGTCGAGTACCTCGATGCCATGCACCGTCACCGCTTCCGCCGAGAAGTTCTGCAAGTGCAATTCGTACAATAAATAGTTGCGCCCCGCGCTTGGCAGCACCGTCGGCTGGACCGGCGTGCGCACCTGCACCTGGACTGGCGGAAAGACGGGCTGGGCAACCACTGCAGAAGCAGGCGCCGGCTTGCCCTTGCTTGCCATTTCGCATCCGTAGGGAAGCGGCACCGTGGCAGCAACGGCGTTGCCGGCCATCGCGCAGCCGATGGCGGCGACGATGAAGTCAATGGCGCCGTGGCGGGCGCCGGTCCTGAAAAGCGTGATGGGCATGGAAGATCATCGGTCGAGTGTGGGAGCGCGGATCTTAAATGAATTACTCTTGACAGAAATGTCTAGCATGGTTGAATATTTGCCAATATGGACGCATCTACTGCCACTGTCGATATCTGGCTCCTGGTTTTCCCCAACTTTTTGCTGCTCGACGCGACCGGACCGGTCCAGGTCTTTTCGAGTGCCAACGACGAGGCGCGCGACGCCGGCCGGGCACCACCTTATCGGATCCACCTGGTCGCTGCCGGCGGCGGCGCGGTCACGTCATCATCGGGCGTCGCCCTGCTGGCGGCGCCCTTGCCCGGTCCCGACCTGGATGGCGCAACCTTGATCGTCTCGGGCGGCCGGGTCGAGGCATTGCCGTGCGCTGCGCAGGCCGATGGTCGCGTCACGCTCGACTGGATCGCGGACGCGGGCGCCGCTGCCGCGCGTTGCTGCTCGGTCTGCACCGGGAGCTTCGTGCTGGCGCGCGCGGGCCTGCTCGACGGACGCCGCGTGGTCACGCACTGGGCCGATGTGGCGGCGCTGCGCGGCGAGCATCCTTCCCTGACGGTGATGGACGATGCGCTCCACGTAAAGGACGGCAAATTCCATACCTCGGCCGGCATCAGCGCCGGCATGGACCTCGCTCTGAGCCTGGTCGAACAAGACCTGGGCCGTGACGCCGCGCTGGCCGTCGCCAAACGCATGGTCCTGTTTTTGAAGCGGCCGGGCGGGCAGCGCCAGTTCAGCTCCGAATTACTGGCGCAGTCACACCCGCTGGGCGTGAGCGCCCAGTTGACCGCCTGGCTGCGTCCGCGCCTGGCGCAGCCGGTGGACATCGGCCAGATGGCCAGTGCTTGCGCAATGTCGGTACGGTCGCTGTACCGCAAGCTGCGCGAGGAAGCCGGCCTGACGCCGGCCCAACTGCTGGCGCGCCTGCGTCTGGAGGCGGCCTGCATGCTGCTCGAACAGCCCGGCATGATGGTCAAGCAAGTGGCGCGCCAGAGCGGCCATGGCACGGAGTACAACTTGCGCCGCGCGTTTGCGGCGCAATTGGGCGTGCTGCCGAGTCAATATCAGGCGCGCTTTGCCTGCACCGGGGCCAGCGGCGTTTGATTGACCGGGCGCGATGACGACTGGGGCGGGCTCACGCACGTGCAAACGGCGGACGAGACTTAATCGATATTCAAGCGCGCTTCATCATCGCGGTCGATCAGGCGGTCGATGAGCGCATCCATTTGTCCGGATATCAGCGCGTCCAGGCTCATGCTGCCTGTGAGTTTACCTTTCAGCATGGCCTTCACTTGCGGGAGCATTTTCTTCCAGTTGTTCTGGTCGTAGGTAAGGCCGCCGAAACGTCCCTCGCGGTCGAAGAACAGGTGCGTGTAGCGGTTTTCGCTGTTCTTGACGTGGCCGAAGATGAAGAAATTCGCATCGAGGCAGCTGATCTCGGCCTCCGTGAAAAACTCCTCGAACTCCCAGCGGTCGCCCCACAGATTGTAAATCATGTGAACAAAGCCGCCGAACAGGGTCATGCTGTAGTGCTGCGCCGCGTAGATCCGCAGCGAGCCATCCGCTTCCGTATCCTGCACCTCGATGCTGCCCCGTTCGAGGTAGAGCGCGCGCAAGGCGGCAGGTAGCGCGACGTTCCACTTTTGTTCGCGCGCAGCCAGATCGGAAGGCGCGACCGCTTTGCATTCGAGGGTGAAATAGCCCTGCCATACAGGGCTTGCGCGCACCACGCGCAGTTCGTGGGCGATCGCGCAGAAGCGGTCGAGGGCCGCTTGCCATGTCTCGCCAGGCTCGCCTTTGCGCAGGCGTTCGACGGGATGTGCCGCCTTGAACGCCAGATAGGCCGGGTCGCTCAGGTACGCCAGTAGCGCGGCGTCGTCGATACCAAGATCATGCACTTTGCCGGCCTTGTACGCCAGGTGGTGCAGGCTGTCGAAGAAGCCATCGCGGTAACGCTGCGGCGCGCTTTGCCAGGCGCCCAGGTAAATGAGGGCGCGTTGCTGGTATTTGTCCAGGAAGGGGTCGTCGTCCTCGGCGTCGCTCGCCACCAGGCGGAAGCAACGGTCGATCAGGGCCACGGCGGTGTCGACATCGCCCCGGTCGGCGGCGAGGCGCGCGAGGCCGGTCAATGCGGCGCGCACATTGGCCAGCGTGACGAGTTCTTCATCGTCCAGGTCGTCCTCGTCGATCGGAAAACGTTCCAGCACGGCCTCGCAGGTCGCTGCCAGGTCGTCGGGCAGGTCGAGTTTGTCGAGGCACGCAAGCCGAAGCTGGAAGTACCCGCTCCAGGTGGCGTCTTCGTCGTCAAGCGCGTCGTCATCGGACAGTGCTTCGAGAATGGGAAGCGCTTGGTCGGCCAGCACCAAGGCGGCGGCGTAATCTTTCTTGCGTAACTGGACGCCAGCTTTACGCAGCAGTCCAGTCAGCTTGGTGAGAGTCTGTTTCATTTCGTCCAATACCAGTGTTTCACCCTGTACATCACAGACCGCGCAGACTGCCCGTGAACCTGCCACAGTCGCATTCGTGAACCGTCGCGGTTCCGCGCTCATGGAATCTGATCGCGGCCTGGCAGGTATCGCAGCTTATCGTATTCGCGCCGGTGCGGTGCCACTCCTCCAGCGCCCGCACGAAATGCGGCAAGTCTTCCGGATTGGCCTTCTTTTTCATCGTTTTCCTGTTCGAGGTGCAGGAACTGCTGATCGGCGTGGCGATGGGCTTTGCCATCCGCCTAGTGTTCGCCGCCATCGAAATGGCCGGCGACGTCCGCAGCCTACCATGGAGCTGGGCTTTGCCCGCTTTTTCGATCCGCTGACCAAGGGGCGTTCGTCGGCCGTGAGCCAGTTTTTGGCGCTGATTGCGACCATGCCGATTTCGGCCGCGCCGATGTCGTCGTCGTAATGGGAGATGGCCAAACGGGGCAGGCTGATTTTCAGCGCGGGGCTGCAGTTGAACATTTTCGGGATTGGCTTTCCGATCACACTGGGGGTGGGCATGCTGATGATCGTGATGGTGCTGCCTTACCTGGGCAATCCGTTTCAGGTGTTGTTCGACCAGGGCGTTGAAACGGCGCGCCGGGTGCCGCGCTACCGGGCGGACCTGTTGAAGGCACACCGGGCCAGCAGCGCTGAGCCTGGCGTTGCGGGCTTGCGCGAGCTGGTAATTCGTCCACATCAGCCCGGTTTTTGAGTTGGCAGTTCAATATCGTATAAAATGGTGTATGCACAAGATTGCATTCCAAATATCAACTAAGCTGATTTACGTTACCCGCCAAGAACGATCCGTTCCATGCTCACTGTTGACATCTCTAATGAGTTCCCACAGATCAGCAAAGCCTTGGGCAACTTGGAGCGAATTTACCTGCCGGGTAGCGCGAAGGCAGTCGACGATTTTCATAGACATCTGAAACAGTTATCTAAATCATATCCCCCTACCCAGCATGCGGGATGTGGCGGAGCAATTTCCGGTAGGACGTATCGTTGCTGCGGTAAACCATGCGCTGGAAACCTCGAATTACCTTGTCTTAGCGCGGTTAACGGCCACCGTCGAGGGTCTCGACTTCAGCGTAGTCCGACCGATACTCATTGACGTAGCCAAAGAAATTGCCATGTATCTTGGCGGTGGCGCTGTCTTGGGTGGAGCCGTGGGCGGTTCACTTGGTGCCTTGGCCGGCGGCGTCGGCGCGATACCTGGCGCAGTCGTCGGCGCGCAGGTAGGCATAGATATTGCCATGGCTATCATGACGTTGGTCGGGCTGCACGACCTGGCAACCGTCTTCATTCCCAATGGTGTGCAAGCTATTCTCGCCCATCATCGAGGGCTTTGCTTTAGCTGTCCGTGCCGGCATGCTGCCGGAAAGCCAGCGTGCAAAACGCCTCGAAATGACCAATCAGGCGGCGCAGTCCTTTGCACAAGGCAAATTCTTCCTCATTATCGGACTGCTTGGGGCGGTCGCGGCGGTGTACGCGGGCAAACTGACGTCCGAACTGCTTAAAAAGATTGCAGGCGGCAAATTAGGACAGGGATTTGCCGCCTGGTTGGCGAAGAACGAGCAGATCGTTATGAACCATCCAAAATTAAGGATCAAAACCTCGGCAGCGGCCGAGGGGCCGGACACGGGGCCAAGCGTGGGAAAACCGGCGCCAGCGAAGCCGGAGGCTGCCAAGCCCAAGCAGAACGAAGCGCCGAATGAAGGGCAAGCCAACATACCGTGCGTAAAATGCGTAGCACCTGTAGGAGCTCCCGTCAGTCCTATTTCCGGAAGCAAGTTCCTCGCCGACGCGATGGACCTGGACTTCGCCCTGCCGGCAGCGCTACCTCTGATCTGGCAACGCACTTACAGCTCCGCCCAACGGCAAGCCGGGTGGCTGGGCTCCGGCTGGGAAACACCGCTGTCGATTGCACTGGAAATCAACGTCGACAGCGTTGTCGTGCTCGCGCCCTTCGCACGCGAGATCACCTTCTCGTTGCCCGGCATCGGCGAATCGCTGTACTCGCCGTCCGAGAAAATCACCTTGGTGCGCACGCACGAGCGCTGCTTCGAGCTGGTTGACGACAAAGGGGAGCGCGATTTGTTCGCCCTGCCCGATACCACCAGCAACATCGCCCGTCTGGTTGGGCTGATGGACGCCAACGGCAACCGAATCACCATTTCCTACAACCTGCGTCAGCTGCCCGAGCGGGTCGAGGACAGTGCTGGGCGCGGCTACCTGCTGGCGTTTGAAGACCATCGGGGCTACCCGCGCCTGCGCAGCATTGTCATGCATCCGGCCGAGCCCGAGAGCGACACCGAACTGCTGGTCTCGTACGACTACGACGCAAGCGGCAACCTGGCCAAGGTCAGCAACGGCAAGGGCGACGTAACGCGCCAGTTCGCCTATCGCAATCACGTGATGGTCGAGCACAGCCAGCCAGGCGGACTGGTATCGCGCTATGAATACGACGAGTACGCCGCCAGCGGCAAGGTCACGCGCAACTGGGTCAACGACGGTCGCTCGTGGAGCTTTCGCTATCTGGAACAGGAAACCGTCGTCACCGACAACCTGGGGCGCGAAGAGCGTTACCGCTTCGACGCCAAACGGCGCTACGTCGGCAAGGTGGACGCAGCCGGCGGCGTGAGCACGCGCCGCCTCGACAGCAACGGCAATGTCCTCAGCATCACAGATCCGGGCGGACGCAGCGTCAGCTACCGTTACGACCAGCGTGGCCGCGTGACCCGCATCGAAAGCGACGGCAAGGGCACCGGCATCGTCTACGACAACCGGTTCGACAAGCCGGCGTTGATCACCGACGCGCTCGGCGCCACCACCGCCCTGCGCTACGACGCGTTCAGCAACCTGGCCAGCGTGACCGATGCGCTGGGTCAGCGCACGTCTTATCAGTACGATGCGAACGGATTGCCGGTCAAGGTGACGGATGCCGCCGGCGGCGTCAAGCGCCTCGATTACAACCGCGCCGCACAACTGATCAGCTATACCGATTGCTCCAACAACACGACCCACTTCAGCTACGACGACAAGGGTCGTTTGCTGCGCGCCACCGACGCCAACGGCAACAGCACCGTCTACAGCTACGACCCGCTCGGGCGACCTGTAGGGACCGAAAAGGCCGATGGCGGTGAAAGCTACGAATACGATCCGCTGGGACGCCTGATCGCGCACATCGACCCGCTCGGCAATCGCACCAGCTATGTGCTCGACACCGATGGACAGCCGCTCAAGCGCATCGACGCGCGTGGCGGCGTGATGGAATACCGCTACGACGATGCCCGCCGCGTGGCCGAGCTGATCAACGAAAATGGCGACGCGCACCGTTTCGTCTACGACGCACTCGACCGCCTGATCGAAGAAACCGGTTTCGATGCGCGCCTGACGCGCTACCGTTACGACGACAGCGGACTGATTACAGCCAAGGAGGAGCTTGGCAGCGCCGAGCGCAACGCGTACACGCGCATCGACACGCACTACAGTCGCGACAGCGCCGGCCAGCTCGTCGCAACGCTCATCTCGCGCACCACCGGCGACACCCAGGCCGAACAACTGCGCCTGCGCTATGCCTACGATTCGTTCGGACGGATGACCCAGGCCATCAATGCCGATGCCGAAGTGAGTCTGCGCTACGATGTGCTGGGCCAGCTGGTGGGCGAACATACGAAAGCCCGCGACTACAGCGCCGAGCTGCGCCATGAGTACGATGAACTGGGCAACCGGATCAAGACGGTCTTGCCCGACGGACGGGTTCTCAACAACCTGTTTTATGGTTCAGGACATCTGCACCAGATCAACATCGACGGCGACGTCATCACCGATATCGAGCGCGACAAGCTGCACCGGGCCACCAGCCGCACCCAGGGTGCGCTGACCAGCCAATTCCAGTACGACCCGGTGGGTAGGCTGTTGGCGCAGGTGGCCGGTCATCTGGGCGTGGGCGCAAGCACCGAGCCGGTGATCGCGCGCCGCTACGAGTATGACGAGAGCGGCAACCTGCTGGCGATCGACGACAAACGCAACGGCCGCAAAACCTACAGTTACGACGTGATCGGCCGCATCATGAGCGCCGTGCAGCCGAACCTGGCGGAGCGTTTTGCGTTCGATCCTGCGCACAATCTGCTCGATGAGACGGTTGCCAGCGCCGGCCGAGTTGAGGGCAACCGCGTGCGCGTGTTCGAGGACAAGCGCTACGACTACGATGCGCACGGCAACCTGACAGAGAAGCTGATCGGCAGGCACACGCGCCTGAAGCTGGAATGGAACGCGGCGCATCAGCTGGTCAAGTCAGTCGTCACGCGCAATGCCCAGGAGCCGAATCCGACGGTGCAGACAGTCAAGTACGCTTACGATCCCTTCGGCCGCAGGATTGGGAAGCGGGACGCGTTTGGCGTGACGCGTTTTGTGTGGGATGGAAATCGCTTGCTGTGCGAGGCGCGCGGAAAATGGGAGCGGACTTATGTGTATGAGCCGGACTCGTTCGTGCCGTTGGCACAGCTCGATACCGTTGCCGACGATGGCAACGACGAACGCCGCAGTGAAGTCCATCACATCCACACCGATCATCTCGGCACGCCGAATGAGGTGACCGATCAGCAAGGCGAGATCGTATGGGCGTCGGAGTACAAGGCGTGGGGCAACGTGCTGCGAGTGGTCAGCACCCCGCAGCGACGTAGAGTACTAAATGCAGTTGAGCCCGAATTGGCTCAGATTGCTGTGGAGCATGCCCAGCCCATACGATTCCTTGGTCAATATCACGATAGGGACACTGGTTTGCATTACAACCGTTTTCGCTATTATGATGCTGATTGCGGTCGATACATTTCGGTGGATCCGATCGGATTGGCTGGCGGGATTAATTTCTATCAATATGCGCCAAACCCTGTCTCTTGGGTTGATCCGCTGGGGCTATCGACAACTTGTCCTTGTAAAGATTTTCTGGACAAGGCGCTGAAGATACAATCGCAAAAGCCAGGCAATACGAGTAAAGTGAATTCAGGTGATCCATATCCGATAGGGGTGAAGCAAACATGGATTGAGAACGGCTACAAATACGAAGTCCGTGCTCATGGCCCGGATCCTGCCTATCCTGCGAACGGAAACGTGTACCGTGTAGCACGCCAAGGTCAACAAAAAGACGTCAACAATCAAGGACCTGGGTGGGAATTTATGGATAGAAATGGAAACTGGTATCGCGAGAGTTTTCTAAAGACTGCTAAGAACGATCCCGCTGCTAACGCGGCTGCGACGGCCACACATATTCCGCTTCCCACGGGAAAAATTCCATAGGAGTTAAAGTGAAAGATAATTTTGACGTTATTGAAGATTTTCAGAGTATTTCTCAAACTCTTAATAATAGATTTTTGCAAGAGTTATGGTTGGATTTTGAAATAATAAATCTTCAAAATGGAATACTAAAAATAAAGGCGAGTAAAGATTTTTGCTATTTCCATGATTGCGAAATTGAATTTTCCGATGTCAGGTATTTCAGCGGGCCGATGCTCTGGCGAACCAGCCCAAACGAAGGATTGACCGAAATTCTGCCCAAAGATGAGGTTGTTAATATGATTAACGAACATGCATTTGAAACACCTTGCAATGCAATTTCTTTTATTACGGAAACGTCGTATAAAGTGATTATAGTTTGCGCATCCATAAAGGTAAATTTTGACAGAGTATATTACTTCGCAAAGGAAAATCTGGGTTTGAATGAACGAATTGCTGAGGACGTGGATTTCAATCGCGACGAGGTTGTCAGTCAAAAAAACGAAAAGGGCTGAGGAAGCGGGACCGAGTCAGCGTCAATCTTCCCCTTAGTTTTCTTGAGAAGCTGCGGTAGCAATAAAAGCATCAATGTGCAAAAGCCGTGCAGTAAGCACCGCCGTTTCGGTTCATGGGGCAATACTATGGCGGTGAAACTGGTGTTGCGTACTCCAGTATCGTCGAACTTTGAGCCAAATTTTTATCGAACCAATTCGGAAGGATTGCGCCTGGTTTCCCACATTGCTGTCATAGCATTTCCCGACCTTGACCAAGCTGCCATCGTAGCGTGAGCCAAATTGACGTCGAAGCGAACGCGCGGAAAAAAGGGGGGCATCGATGCCCCCCAACGCTACGACGGTTTCGGCACGCCGTTAAAACAGCACATCATCGTCATCCGCGCTTGCCGTGTGTTGCGAGCAGCACTCCTGGAGCGTGGCCTCGATGTCACTTCCGTATGTCTGCATCAGCACCGTACGCAACTGGTACAGGAACTCGATCAGCGTATGCGCATCGTCGGGCCGCAGGTGGGTGACAATGGTATTGATGCGCATGCTCATGACTGCCCCCGCGTCGGCTTGACCTGCTGCTTGAGCAAGGCCTCGTGGGAGCGCCAGTGCGGCTGCTGCAAGGCGCTGTTCACATGCGAAACGGCGACGATGCGTTGACGGTCGAGGCAGGCCGCGAGCAGGCTGGCGTAGCAGAGGTTGGCGCACAGCCGCAGATTGCCCTGCACGGCCCGCAACACGACCTGCAAGGCCGCCTCGTCGAAGGTGTTGGCGCCCAGTCCGACGGCGGCCAGTTCGGCGATGATGAACTTGGCCAGGTCTTCGTCATGCAGCGGCAGCACCTGTCTGGAATAGCTGATCCGGCTCTTGATGTCCTCGTTGCACATCATCGACAGGCGGAACATCAGTTCCGGGTGGCCCAGCAACACCAGGGTGTGCTTCCTCGGGAAGCGTTCGAACAAGAGGCGTAGCCTACGCAATATGCCGATATCGAGCAAGTGCGCTTCGTCGATGACTTGGCAGCGACTGAATTCAGCACGGTTTGTTTGCCATCGATTTATGCGGCTTCGGTCCATTCTTCCTTTGCTTCGTTTTCATCACACCTGGTTGGTGCGAGTAGGTTCGGCGGGCAATGAGGTCAAGTGCGTCATGTAACAGCATGGCGACTATAACCGCCAGTGCACGGACACAGGGTCAGTGCCTACAAAGTAACACCGGCTGAACACCTAACGCCCCGCCGACGGGCGTTCGGCGATGCGGTCGCGCCAGGCCTGCAAATGCGCCATGCCTTCCGCGCCCGGCCTGAACTTCATCAGCCCGCGCGCAAACTCCAGCGCGCACCAGGCCGTGATATCGGCCACGGTAAACCGTTCGCCGGCCACGAACGCTCGCTTGGCCAGTTCGCCGTCAAGCCAGCGCGCGTGCTCGCGCATCTTCTCGCCCTGCGAGGCGCCAAAGTCGGGAAACTGCGGCTGCTCCAGCACCGCCAGCCCCGGATGCGTGTGGCGCACGCTGTTGGCGATGCCGAGGAACAGATGCATCTCCACCCGGCGGTCGGCCATCTCGATGAAGGCGCGCTCGTCAAAACCGTCGCCCATCAGGTTCGGCTCCGGATGCAGCCCTTCCAGATAGGTGCAGATGGCGCGCGTTTCGCACAGCACGCGGCCGTCGTCGAGTTCCAGCGCCGGCACGCGCGCCAGCGGGTTCTTGGCCACAAAAGCCTCGCTCTTGTGTTCATTGGCGGCCAGGTCGATCATCACCTGTTCGATGCCGGCGATGCCTTTTTCGGCGATGAACATGGTGACCCGGCGCGGGTTGGGCGCGAACGTGCTGACGTACAGTTTCATGGGCATCCTTACGAATAGTTAGTTGCGCGACTGGCCGGTTTCGAGCATGGTGCGGGCGGCGGCCGAGAATTTGGCGGCTTCTTCTTCGCTCGACGAACTCAGTTCGCGCGGCGATGGCGGCATCTGCAAGCCTTTTTCCACGGCCGGACGGGCGCGGATGGCGTCGATCCAGCGCGCCAGGTGCGGCAGTTCCCCGATCGAGACGCCCGACCATTTGTGCGTGCGCACCCAGGCCCAGTTGGCGATATCGGCAATCGAATAGTCGCCGGCCAAAAACTCGTGATCGCGCAAACGGCCATCGAGCACCTTGAACAGGCGCCGGCTCTCGCCCTGGTAACGGTCGATCGCGGGCTGGATCTTTTCGGGGAAGTAGCGGTAAAACACATTGGCCTGCCCCATCATCGGACCGACGCCGCCCATCTGGAACATCAGCCACTGCATGACCTGCGAGCGGCCCTTGGGGTCCGTCGGTATCAGCTGCCCGGTCTTTTCGGCCAGGTAGAGCAGGATCGCGCCCGACTCGAATACCGCAAAATTGTCTTCGGCGCGGTCCACGATCGCCGGGATACGGCCGTTCGGGTTAATCGCCAGGAACCAGTCTTCCTTCTGCTGGTTCTGGTTCAGTTCGAGCGTGTGCAAGGTGTACGGCAACGCCAGTTCCTCGAGCGCGATGGAGACTTTGTGGCCGTTCGGCGTGGGCGCCGAATACAGATCGATCATGGCATTCCTTTCCGGGTTGATGAAACAGCAACATGCATCATAGCGCCAATTTGGCGGCCATGCCCACCCTGTGCCACAATCGCCGCATGACCCGCCACCGCCCTCTTCCCGCCCTGCTGCGCGCGCAGCTTTACCAGCATCTGGCGGCCATGGAAAAAGCCGGCCTGCCGCCCGACCGGGCCTACGCGCTGCTCGACCTGGGCCGCTCCGGGCGCGAACGGGTGGCGGCCTTTCGCAAGCTGGCGGCGCGCCGCAACGAGCCGGCCGGCGCCGGCCTGGCGAGCGGCTTGTTCAGCGTATTCGAAGCGCGCCTGCTGCGCGCGGCGTTCGCCGCCGGCAGTCCGCTGGCGACCTTCCAACGGCTGGCCGATTTTCATGCCACCAGGGCGCAGCAACTGGCCACGCTGCGTTCGCGCATGGTGCTGCCGGTGGCGATCCTGACGATCGCGCTGTTCGTCCAGCCGCTGCCGGCGCTGGCGGGCGGCACGCTGTCGGGCGGCGCTTATCTGTGGCGCGTGCTCTCGCCCTTGCTCGCGCTCGGGGGCGCGGCGCTGCTGGCGGCGCGGGCGGGCGAATGGTTCGGCTCCGGCAGCGAGTCGCCCGCGCGCGCCGGAGTTGAAAGCGCCCTGCTGGCGCTCCCCGTCTTCGGCCCGATGCACTTGCGCCGCAATATGCGCGATTTTGTCGACAGCCTGGCGCTGCTGTTGGGCGCCGGCCTGCCGCTGTTCGACGCCATGCCGGTGGCGCTGCAGACGGTCGGGAACCGCCTCGTGCGCGCCGACCTGGAAGCGATACTGCCGAAACTGACCGCGGGCGCCACGCTGGCGCAGGCGATCGATACGCTGCGCCTGCCCGATACCGGCCAGCTGCATGCGCTGGTGCTCACCGGCGAGCAAAGCGGCACCCTGCCCGAGATGCTGCGCCGCCACGCCGCCAGCGAAAGCGAAACCATCAACCGCTTCCAGCTGGAGATGATGGCTTGGCTGCCGCGCGTGTTTTACGCGCTGGTGGCGCTGTGGATGGCTCTAAGCATACTAAGTAGTTCGCTGGGCGCGGTGGCGCCTTTGTGAGCCGCGCAGTGGCCGGATTCGTGCCACAATCGTGCCATGAAACCGATCCGAACCTACCTACCACTGCTGGTCCTTGTCGCCGGATGCGCCAGCACGACTGCGCCGCCGCCGGTGCCCACGCCCGCCACGCCGGTTTTCAGCTGGTACCACGAAGCGGCGCGCACCCAGCCGGTGCTGCGCATCGATGCGGCGCTCTCGCTGATCACCGTGACGGTACGGCGCGGCGGCACGTTTGCCCGCATGGGGCACGACCACGTTGTCGCCAGCCGCAGCATCGAGGGCTTCGTCGCGCCGGACGCGGGCCGCGCCGACTTTCGCTTCCGGCTCGATCAGATGACGGTCGACGAAACCGACTTGCGCACCAAGGCGGGGCTGAACACTCAGCCCGACGTTGACGCCATCGCCGGCACCCGCACCAATATGCTCACGCGGGTGCTGGACGCGGAGCGCTTTCCGCTGGTGGAGCTGCACGCCGAACGCGCCGCCGGCAAGGGTGACCTATTGCGCCTGACCGTGACCCTGCACGGGGTGGCGCGCACGGTGGACGTGCCGACCACGATCGTGCGCAGCGCCGACGGGCTGACCGCCAGCGGCGCATTCATCCTCAAGCAGAGCGATTTCGGCATTACGCCGATGTCGGTGATGGGTGGCGCGCTGACGGTGCAAGATCCGATGGAACTGGCGTTTCGCATCGTGGCGGCGCCGCAGCGTTAATGGCAACCGGGTTGGCCGGGTCGGCGCTCCACTCGAACCAGCCGCCGTCGTACACGCTGATGCGCTCCCAGCCGATGACCCACGCGTAAAAGAAGGCCAGCGAGGCGCGCCAGCCGGTGCCGCAGTAGAAAGCGTTGTGGCTGGCGCGATGGATGCCGCCGGCGCGCCACAGCGCTTCGATCGCCGCGCCATCGAGCATGCGCCCGTCCGGGTGCTGGAAGTGGCTCATGCTGTTCACATCTCCCTCGCGCCCGGCCCTGCCCCACAGCGCGCCGGGGATCTCGCCGCGCGCCTCGATGTAGCTGTAGCCCGAGGTGGCGCCGGTGTATTCGCTCCAGGTGCGGATGCTGACCAGGGCGCAATCGGGCTGCGCCAGCAGTGCGCGCGCCTGCGCCATGCCGGTCAGGAAGTCGGGACGGGCGGGAAAGGGGGCGCCGAAATCGAACGCGGGCAGCGGCGCCGCGGCGCGACCGGCGACGCCGGGCAAGCCGGCCGCGCACCACGCCCCGAAGCCGCCATCGAGCATGCGCACATCGATCACGCCGGCGTACAGCATCAGGTGCGCCGCGCGCGCCGCCGCCAGCGGGTTGCGGCTGTAGACGACGACGCTGGTGTCGTGCCGCACGCCGTGCGCCAGCAGCACCCGCAACAGGGCCGCATCGTCGACCTTGTTGAACAACGGCGGCGCTTCCAGCGCGCGCGTGTCGAGGTAGGCGGCGCCGTCGATGTGGGCCCGTTCAAAGGCGGCGGCACCATCGCAGCCGGCTTCCAACAAGCGCACCGCCGGATCGCGCAGCAAGCCGGCCAGCTGGCTTGGGGCGATCAGCGCGCGTGCGCGCGCCAGTGCGCGAGGGACGGCGGGCGGCGCTTGGCAAGTGGGCGGACGGGCATTCACGGCGGACTTTTCAGGGAGCAAACCCGCTATTTTAAATGGTCGCGCGTTAACTGGCCTGAACCGCCCGCCCACACTTTCATCGAGCACAACACTTCGTGCTTTATTCCTCATGCCTGATCTGATATAACAGACATGAAAACAGGGGCCGGAATGCCATAGCGGGAGCCACACAGGCCGGTTCAATCGATCAAGGTGCAATTCAATGAACCCCATTTTTTCCCTTCGTCTTGCAGATCGCGGCGAGCGCGGGGTCACGTTGCTGGTGCTCGGCTTTGCCGGACTGATATTCGTCGGCATTATCGCGAACCTCGTGTTCGAACTGGTCCAGGCGCGCGACAACGTCATCACCCAAAAAAGCAACAGCGCGCGCGTGCTGGTCAAGGTGCTCGAGGAGCAGGCGGTCGACAGCATCTTCGCGGTCGACTTGGCCATGCAAACGACCATCAAGGCGGTGCAGATGGTGCCGCACGGGCCGGCCGACCGCGACCGCCTGGTCGATGAATTGCTCGACAGCAGTATCACCAACCTGCCCTTCATCCGCGCCATCTGGCTGCTCGATGCCAAGGGCAATATGATTCACGACAGCCAGAAATTGCTAGGCAGCTACAACCTGTCGGACCGTGCGTATTTCCGGATACACCGCGAGCAGCCGACCTACGGCATGCACATCGAAGGGCCGATCATCAGCAAGCTGGGCGTGCCCTTCATCAGCTTCAGCCGCCGCATCAACCGCCCCGACGGCAGTTTTGGCGGGGTGATCGTGGCGGCGCTGGAACCGAAATATTTGCGCCGCTTTTACGATGCGGTCAAGGTCGGCAAGGATGGGATCGTCGCTCTGGTGCGCACCGACGGCGTGCTGATGTTGCGCGTGCCGGCGGCCGGCATGGCCGAAGGCAAGCGCCTGACCTTCTTCCCAAATTTCCATGAGACGCCCGGCGTGCTTGACGCCGGCAGCTACATCGCCGACAGCAACATCGACCAGATCCGGCGCCTGTATTTCTACCAGCGCGTCAGCGGGCGCCCGCTGGTGGTGGTGGTGGGGCTGGGCGAGGACGAACTGCTGGCCGACTGGTACGGCATGGCCGGCGCCTACATCGGCGTGTCGCTGGCGTTCCTGGTGGTGTTGGCCGGGCTGAGCTCCCTGGCGCTGCGCGAATTGCACAAGCGCTTCAGACTGAACCAGGCGCTGCACAACAGCGACGATGCGCTGCGGGCGGCGCAGCAACTGGCGCTGATCGGCAGCTGGCGGCTCGATCTGAAGACGCGCAGCGGGCATTGGTCGGAGCAGATGTACCGGCTGCTGGGGCTGCCGCCGGCGGATCAGCCACCGCCGCTCGACGTGTTTCTTCAGCAAATTCACCCGCACGACCGTCATCTGGTCGAGTCGGCCGTGCAGCATGGCATGAACTGGGCGGGCGAGCTGCGCAGCAACCCGGCGCTCGGTCCGCAGCGCACCTTTCATTCGCGCAGCACGGGAGTGCATGATGCGGCCGGCAATGTCATCGCACTGATGGGCACCTTGCAGGATGTCACCGAGCGGCGCCAGTCCAACGAAAAACTCGAACTGGCCGCGCGCGTATTCGAATACACGCGCGACGGCATCGTGGTGACCGATGCGGCCAGCAACATCGTGGCCGTGAACGCGGCGTTCGAGCGCATTACCCAGTACAGCGAGTCCGAGGTACTGGGGCGCAATATCCGCATGCTGCGCTCGAACTTGCACGATATCGATTTCTACCGGCAATTGTGGGAGACGGTGGCGCGCGATGGCCATTGGCGCGGAGAAATCTGGAACCGGCGCAAAAATGGCGAAGTATTTCCCGAGTGGCTGACGGTGAGCGCGGTGGCCAGCGCGCAACACGGCACGGCCGGCTACGTGGGCGTGTTCACCGACCTGAGCGATATCACCGAAGCCAATGAGCAGTTGCAATTCATGGTCAACCACGAT
Organism: Massilia sp. CCM 8734; assembly: GCF_011682155.1. Taxonomy (NCBI): domain Bacteria; kingdom Pseudomonadati; phylum Pseudomonadota; class Betaproteobacteria; order Burkholderiales; family Oxalobacteraceae; genus Massilia; species Massilia sp. CCM 8734. Next base: position 15,111 of record NZ_WHJI01000053.1, on the reverse strand, counting down.
CCGCTGACGCGCTTGCCGAACCGTTCGCTGCTGAACGACCGGCTGGAACAGGCGATCGAGGCGGCGCACCAGGCGCAGCGCGCGATTGCCGTGCTGCTGCTCAATATCGACCGTTTGCAGCGGGTCAACGACAGCATCGGGCACGACGCCGGCGACCTGCTGCTGCGCGAAATGGCGCAGCGCCTGCTGGCGCGCCTGCATCCGGGCGACACCCTGGCGCGTATCGGCAGCGACGAGTTCGTGCTGGTGCTCTCGCGCGTGGACGACAACGACGACATCAACGCCGCCGCCCAGCAAATGCTCGACACGGTGGCCGCGCCGTGCCAGTTGCTGGGGATTGACGTGGTGGTGACGGCCAGCGTGGGGATTGCGCTGTTCCCGCTCGATGGCGTGAACCCGGGCGACTTGATCAGGAATGCGGACACGGCCCTGTCGCACGTCAAGAACAGCGGGCGCAACAGCTTCCGCTATTTCACATCCGAAATGAACACCCGGGCGCTGCACTGGATGGCGCTGGAGCACCGCTTGCGCAGCGCCTTGGGGCGCTCGGAGTTTTCCCTGTTCTACCAGCCCCAGGTGCGGCTGGCCGACATGCGGGTGTGCGGCGCGGAAGCGCTGATCCGCTGGCGCAGCGCCGAACTGGGCATGGTGTCGCCGGCCGAATTCATTCCGCTGGCGGAAGACTCGGGCCTGATCGTCGAGATCGGCGAATGGGTGATCCGCACCGCTTGCGCGCAGAACAAGGCGTGGCAGGATGCCGGCCTATGCGCGCTGCCGGTGGCCGTCAACGTGTCGGCGCACCAGATCACGGCCGGCACCCTGCCGGCGATCGTGAGCAGCGCGCTGCGCGCCAGCGGCATGCAGGCGCGTTACCTGGCCATCGAACTGACAGAAAGCGTGCTGATGCAGGAAGCGGAGCTGGCCATGGCCCAGATCGCCGAGCTGCGCGGCATGGGCGTGGCGGTGGCGCTGGACGACTTCGGCACCGGCTATTCGTCGCTCAGCTACCTGAGCCGCTTTGCGCTGGACAAGCTGAAGATCGACCAGAGTTTCGTGCGCAATATTACCGAGGATGCGAAAAGCGCGGCGATCGCCAAGGCCACGATTGCGCTCGCACATGGCCTGGGCATCACGGTGGTGGCGGAAGGCGTGGAAACCCGCGCACAGCGCGATTATCTGGACGGCGCCGGCTGCGATGAAGTCCAGGGCTATTTCTTCAGCCGACCGGTGGCGGCCGACGAGTTTGTCGCCCTGCTCGCCACGGACACGGCGCCGTCGGATTAATCCTGGCGGGCGATGTACGTCCTGATGGCGGCCTCGGCCTCGCCGAATGAAATCGCCTCGATGCTCCGATGCAGGATGATGGCGGCGCTGATTTCGCCGGCGACAATCTTGGCCCTGACCCGTGGATGGACATCCTTGTACCCGTCGCCCGCGCCGGGAACCGAGCTGAGCATGTTTTCGAGGCGGGTGAGCTTCCTGTACTGCTCATCCTGCTTCAAGTACATCAGGTACAGCGCGAACATCGACATGAGGAACATCGTTGACGCCAGGTCTTGTGATTCCATGCTGATTCTCCGGTGTAAGGTAGACGGCAAGTAAGTTGCCGCAGTCACAGTAATTGAATGGCAATGCAAGTGCCAGCGCAACGGCTGTTTTCGGTGACCACCGTCAACACCGCCGCGTTCAGGGCAGCACAGCCCCTGCGGGTGTCAGCCCGTTGCCCAGCACATCGAGCAGCAATTTGACCTTGGGAAGATGCTGGCGCGCCTTGAGCCACACCACGTTCATCGGCAAACCGTCGGTTGCCAGGTGCGGCAAGACCTCGACCAGCGCTCCGCGTTCGATATGCTGCCTGACCAGCCAGGTGGGCAACTGGGCGATGCCCAGGCCGGCGAGCACGGCCGCGGTCTGCCCTTCCCCATCGCCCACGGCGATGCGGCCCGGCATGAAACGCTGCTCGATCGCGCCCTGCTCGCCGCCCGCGAACAACCACGAATTGACCAGTCCGTCCGCACGGCCGTACACGACCCGCTCGTGCTGGTCGAGGTCGGCGTCCGTCAGCGGCACGCCCTTGCGCTCCAGATAGGCCGGCGCGGCGCAAAACACCAGGCGTTCCGCTCCCAGGTAACGATGGCCGAGGGCCGCCGGCCAAGCGTTGGAGCCGCCGATGCGCACCACGATGTCGACCCGCTCCTCGACCAGGTCGATGAAATGATCGGAAAACGAGATGTGCGGCAGCAGCAGGTCATGGCCGGCCAGGCAACGCAGGATGAGCGGCAAGGCATGCAGGCGACCGTACGAGGCCGGCAGGTCGATGCGCACTCTTCCGGTCGGTTCCACGTACTCGGCGCCGATCAGGGCCTCTGCCTCTTCCAGGTCGGCCAGCACGCGCAGGCAGGTCTGGTAGAACACGGCGCCGCCGTCGGTCAGCGCCAGTCGCCGCGTGGTGCGGGCAAACAGCCGTGCGCCCAAGCGGCTTTCCAGCCGCGCAATGCTTTTGCTGACGGCCGAGCTGGTCAGGTTGAGGCGAGCGGCGGCCGAGGCAAAGCTGCCGCGCTCGACGACGCTGACGAAGACGTCGATCCCCTTGAGGCGTTCGGAAGAAAACACGATTGATGAAGTTTGGTCATGGATAGCCGTAAATCTTACCATCAATACGAAAGCGATTCGCCAATACGCTGACGGCCTGTTTCCTTTCCGAAAAAAGATATGAACACATCAACACTGACAGCGGGCGCGGCCGCGCTGGACAGCCCGCGCGCGGGACTGCAGATCGCCATCATGGCCGTGGCGGCGTTTGTCATCGTCACCACCGAATACCTGATCCTCGGCCTGCTGCCGGCGCTGGCGCAAGACCTGCACATCTCCATTTCGGCCGCCGGTCAACTGGTGAGCTTGTTCGCGTTCACGGTGATGCTGTTCGGTCCCTTCCTCACGGCGCGCCTGTCGCAGGTCGGGCGCAAGGGGCTGTTCGTGGCGATCCTGCTGGTCTTCGGCGCCTCGAACGCGCTGGCGGCCTTGTCCGCCAACATCTGGGTGCTGGCGCTGGCGCGTTTCATCCCGGCCCTGATGCTGCCCGTATTCTGGGGCACCGCCAGCGAAACAGCGGGCCAGCTTGCCGGACCCAAACATGCCGGCCGGGCCGTGGCCAAGGTTTACCTGGGCATTTCCGCCGCCCTGGTATTCGGCATTCCGCTGGGCACGCTCGCGGCCGATACCTTTGGCTGGCGCAACACGTTCTGGATCTTGTCGGGACTATCGGTGCTGATGGCGGGCATGATCCAGGCCTTCATGCCGGCCCTGCCGGCGCCGGTCACCAAGGCCGGTGAAAAGCAGTCCGCGATTTTCAAAGACCGCCGCTTCCTGGCGCACGTGACCCTGTCGGTGCTGGTGTTTACCGCCATGTTCACGGCCTACACCTACCTGGCCGACATGCTCGAACGGCTGGCCGGCATTCCCGCCGCCCAGGTCGGCTGGTGGCTGATGGGATTCGGGGCGGTCGGCATGATCGGCAACTGGATCGGCGGGCGCGTGGTCGACGGCAATCCGCTCGGCGCGACCGTGGTGTTCCTGCTGCTGTTAATCGGCGGCATGCTGGCGACCTTGCTGGCGGTTAGCAAGCATGGCTGGCTGGCGCTGGCGCTGGCCGTGTGGGGATTGGCGTACACGGCGCTGTTCCCGATCTGCCAGGTGCGCGTGATGAAGGCCGGCTCGTCGGCGCAAGCGTTGGCGGCGAGCATGAATATTTCGGCGGCGAATGCCGGCACGGGGCTGGGCGCGATTGCCGGCGGCGCCGCGATTGCCCAGCTCGGCCTGCCGTCGCTGAGCTACCTCGCCGCCGGGATTGCCGTGCAGGCCATCATGCTTGCGCTGGCGATGGCGCGCCCGCGTCCCGCTACGGCAAGATGATATCGACCAGGCGCGACCACCCGGTCCCGATTGAAGCGGTGACGCGATGCCCGGCGCTGGTCGACCGATCAGCCGCTATGCATTGATGGGATAATGTCCGACCGATCGTTGGTCGGGCTGATCAGCGCCCCCGACCTATAAAACCGGAGGGAATATTGTCGAAAAAGGGCGGTTCAGCCGGACAATGGCCCGGGAGAACCGCCCTCCTTTTGTAATTGAACACCGCACCAGGAACACTGCATGACACCAGAACTACCCGACATTTCCGATTCCAGAGCACCTTGGCAGTATCGCCTGATCGGTGCGATCTTGTATGTGTTGGCCATCATGTTCACCTACCGCCTGTTCACTCTGCATGACCAAGGCGCGGGATTGGACAAGGCCATGCTGACCGCACTGGGAGCGATCGCGCTGCCTTTGTTCGCCATTGCGCTTGCCGCCACGCTGCCGCAGTTTTACTCGCTTGGCCCAAAGGAGGAAGGTTCAGCCCAGTTTCAGGTCGGGTGGATCGTGCTCATACCCGGTTACGCCCTGCACCTGACCCTGAGTGGACAGTTTGAGCTGGTGTCGTGGTGGCCGCTGATCCTGGTGGGACTGGCTGGCGGATTCCTGCTCGCCTGCCTGATATCGCGCTTGCGCTTCAATATTTTGTACTTCGTTTGCATCATGGGATTTGGCAGCGCCTATGTTAGCGGCGCCGTGTTGTTCATCAACTGCATGTTTGATTACAAGCCAGCCGAGGTCACGACCCAGCGCCACGCCGATGCCCGCGTCAACCCCGCGGCGTTCACAGTGAAGCTCGATCGTGCGCGGCCGCATGGCCTGTCGCAGCTGCGCCTGACCTCATTCGATTTTGGCGACACCCGCGACGGCATCTGCGTGAGGGTTTACCGGGGCACCCTGTTCCTTGGCTGGTACACGGCCGATCCTTACCGGGATTGCCCTGGCAATAACCCGCGCCTCGATGATGTGATGCACAGTAAGGCGCAACTGTGCTCCGCAGGGCACGAGCATGCATGCCTGGCGCTGGCAAAGTTCAAGGCGGGCAAGCATACGGCCGATGAGCTGGCCACGAACTGGGCTGAAATGGCCTGTTTCAAGGGGGAGCGCCAGCAATGCGAGCTCCTGTGCGCACGTGGGAAAAAATACCTCAACTGTGCAAACCAGGAATGGCGCATCATCGGCCGGGACTGGACCGTTGTGGGCTGGACGGCAGGTTCCGGCCCTGACGGACGCTACCTGGCACAGGTGATGATCAGCTGTACAGCGCCAGTGTCGGCAGCGGCGCAGCCGGCCTTGAAACCAGTGCAACGTTCGATTGAATACGATGGGGAGCAATTCCGCAGCCCGGTCACCAAGCGCATGCACAATACGCTGGGTGAAGCCTTGAGTGAAGTCTGCGCGGCTGTACCGGCGCGGAAAGCGCCGAACTATTTGCTACTGCGTCCGTATAAAGATGAGCGTCCGCCCGAAGCGCGCGGCAGGCCCACGGCGACCTCGGTGCACAAGTGCCAGGCTGCTGACGGGAAAATCACCCTGACTGATACGGCTTGCCCGAAAGGACGCGAGTAACGTTGAAACGAGCCGGCTTTCTTAGTGCTCCTTAAGACGCATGTTTTTCCTCGCTCTGCGCGCCATTGACCGGCCCCAATGCGGATGGCGGTCCACCAGCGGCATCGCTGATCGCGCTGCGGTCGGCGCAAGCGCTGGAGTCATGTACGGGGCCACTTGATGAGGCGCTCGATTCTGGCGCAGGGGCTATGAAGTTAATATAGCTGTTGATTCTAACTAGTGTTCTCGTGACAATTGCGTTCGATTGAGCGCCGGCCAGATGCGGCGGGGTGTCAGTTAACTTCTTCATGAGGTCGTTGATTTCGGCATTCGATTCACGCGCTTCGATTACGGTGAATAGGCGGCTCGCGTGCGTGAAGTTGGCGATCGTCGGTCCGTTTTCCACACTGGCCTGGACCGACAGGTCAGGGCGGCCGATTTTCTCGAAATTGTAGTCGTCCAGGACTTTTTTGACGGACGTCGATACCTCATTTGTATTCAGGTAGTCGGCCACGATCGATTTCAGCGTAGCGGGGTCCGTCTTCCCATCGCTCTTCCGGGAATCCACAGGCAGCGAACGACGTATAACCCTTCAGGTTCATCCCGAGCGCATCCTTTTCCATCCCGCTCCCTTTTGCTTTAACACTGGTTTGCGCAAAAAGATCTGTAAGTAAGGCCAGTTCGAAGCCTTGGGTTTCCGCAGGTGTGAAATTTGTTCCCTTCAGGCATCCGTCGGCTATATGCTGCGTAACACGCAAAAGCTGACGAATCTGTTGCCGTTTGCCGGGATCGTAGACCAGAAGGCCCAGCGCGTCCGGCGATCGGTCGTCGTTTCGGGCACAAGCCAGTAGTTTGTCCACGGGAATGCCGATGGTTGTCTGATATGCGCCGGCGCCCGCTCCTTCTTTGTCCCACTGGGTCATCACCTGACCAGCGGCGTCCGGGTCATGGAACGCCACATTTGCTAAGTGGCTCTTTTTTGTTCCTCATTCAACGCAGCCAGCCCGGTGGTGAAAATTCTGTCGGCGATTTTTGCGCCGGGTTGTTTGACTTTGACCTTGCGGATTGAATCGCGCAAGAATCTGAGACCGTCATTGGTGAGCCGGTGAGGGGCGGAAACTAACTCAGCAGGGTTATTTTCCCCGTAAGCTGGCCAGTTGAGCTTTTCTTCTTCCGGCACCGCATAGACACCGCGGTTATCCGTCGCTTGAGCATCCTCGCCTCCCGCGATGTACGTGCCATAACTTTTGGACCGTATCAGCGCTGTTCTTTTGAACGTTTGAGCGAATTGAGTGACGGGAACAATATTTCCCGTGCGCGCCGTCTCCCGAATTGTGTCTACCCGCTGTTTTCCGGCCTCGTTCCACGTGAACGCAAGACGGCCCAATCCTTCAATTTCAAGACCCACACAAACGTCGCCGTGCGTTAAAGGAGATTCAGGCATGATTTTTCCCCGGTTGGTGAAGTTGGATAAAGGATGGCAAAGATTGCGATATGCTTACTATGCTAAACCTTTTGCATCCGGTGCTGCCGGTATATTCAGACATGGCGGTAGAGTTTCTTTTTGCCATCACAAGACGTCCGCCTGCCCGGCCCTGGCCGCCGCGCTCTTGCCGTACTACCCCAAGGACGATGGACGCAGTCATTGCCCGATGGGCCTGGAACACATGCCGCGCATGTCTATCGTCCAGCAGTGCTTCGGCCTTTCGGATGAGGGCGTCAAAGAGACGCCCTGCGACAGCCAAGCGATTATCGACGCGATGGCCCGCATCGACCCTGCTACGGCAAAATGATATCGACCAGGTCGAAATGCAGCGTGACGAACTCGAAACCGTCATGCAAGTCCAGGTGCGGCAGGCAGCGCACGTGGCATTCCCTGAACTCTTCCGCGCTGGAAAAGGTTTCACCGCGCCAGACTTCCTCCGGAATGTTACCGAACTCAATGATCAGCACCTTGGTCGCCCTGATCGTGCAGCGCAGGCGCTGGCGCAAATCATAGACCTCGATCAGGTCGCCGGGCTTGTAAGCGCCGTCACCGTAGTCGCCATAGGGTTTGCCATACTCCTCCAAGGTCTCGGCCGTGACGGTCTTGCGCCCTTCCATCACGCTGCGCGGGAGGCTGTCGTCATTGTCGTGCGCGCCCCAGAAAGTGAGTCTTTTCAGCCTGTTCATCGTGCTCCTTCAGGTGATCGAGGGGGATTTCCGGGGTCATGCCAGGACCATTGCGGCGAGGGCAGCCCGTAGTATGCCGCGCCGGGCGGTCCGAAACGCCGCCGCCCTGGCAAAAACAGTACACTTCAAGAGGACCAACTCTCGTCGCGACCACTGTCATCATGCAATTTGACTTACTCAACAAGCCGGACGGACGCACGGCGATCCTGCTGCCGTCCGGCTTTGTGCTGGACCTGCTCACCCCCGACGCGAGCGGGCTGCCGATTGCCGACATCGCCCTGTGCCTGGCCTCGCAACCGCGCTGGGGCGGCGCCGCGCGGCCCTGGTATTCAGTGGCCGAGCACTCGGTGATGAGTTCCCACCTGGTGCCGCCGGGGCTGGCGTATGCCGCGCTGATGCATGACTGCGAAGAATTCCTCGGCGACTGGCCGTCACCGGTCAAGGTCATGCTGGGGCGCGACTATGTGAAGGAACGGGTCCATCCCATCAAGACTGCATTGCGGCGGCGCTTCGGCTTCAACGACGATGTGCCGGCGATCAAGGAAGCCGACCTGGTCTGCATGGCCACCGAACTGCGCGACCTGCTGCCGGCCGCCTGGATCGACTGGAGTCACCTGCCGCCGCCCCATCCTGAGCGCATTATCCCGGTCGGCCCGGAGCGCGCCTACACGCTGTTTCTCGAGCGCTTCGAGGAAGTCAAACACCTGGCACAATTGCCTTTACGCAAAAAAACCAGGCGCGGCGCCACCGCCCAACCGTAAGCCCCGGATTTTTCAGGCTTTTTAAGGATATCCACAAGAAGTGTGGATAACATTGTGGATAAGCCACCCCCGGCGCCGCTTAACGCCCGGATTTAAACGGGTTTCTACAAAATGCCCGTTCAAAAGGCAAAAAAAATCATGAATGAAATCAGGGACTTAAAACTGGTGCTGGCATTGTCACAAACTGTCCATTCGGCAAATTCCTACAAAAGAGCAAAACAGGGGATAACTCGTGTGGTCTTTGACAAAACGTGCCGCCTGGAATAGTGTGGCTGCATGCCCGCTTCCGCTCCCGACGACGCTATCAACGGCGACCTGTTCATCGAGGACGACGACCCGTCCGAGTTGCTTGCGTCACCAGCGCACGAAAAACCGCCCTGGCGCATCCTGATCGTGGACGACGATGTCGACGTCCACGTGGTCACCAAGTTTGCACTCAGCAATACCCAGTTCCAAGGACGGCGCCTGAGCTTCCTGCACGCCTACAGCGGCAAGGAAGCGCTGGCGACCCTGCGCGCCACGCCCGACATTGCGCTGGTGCTACTTGATGTCATCATGGAAACGCCAGATGCCGGCCTGCAGGTGGCGCGCCAGGTGCGTTCCGATCTGCACAACGAACTCGTGCGTATCGTGCTGCGCACCGGCCAGCCTGGCCAGGCGCTGGAACACAGCATCATCTGCGATTATGATATCAACGATTTCTGGTCCAAGGCCGACCTGACCACACGCAAATTGTTCACCACCGTGATCGCGTCGCTGCGCGCCTATGCCGGCCTGCAGGCGGCCGCTGCCGACCGGGCCGCGCTGCAAGCCCAGCTGGCCGAGGCGCGCGCGGTGCAGGAATTGATCGGGCAACAGGCCCTGGTGATCACGCTCGATCCACAGGCGCGCATCCGCGACGTGAGCGACAGAGTCTGCGAGCTGAGCGGAAAACGGCGCGACGAACTCATCGGACATGGGCTCGATGCCTTGCACGCGGCGCCGTTTCCCGAGCCGCTCGCCAGCGAGATCGAGCAAGCGCTGGCGCACGATGGCGCGTGGTCGGGCGACATCCGCACGCAAGCGGCCGATGGCGGCGCCCTGCACCTGCGCTGCTCGGTGCAGGCGCTGAGCGAAGCGGGCGGTGCGCCCTACGAATATGTGGCGGTGGCCACCGTGCTCGTGTAACAGCGCCTGACGGCGGCCCCGCTTACTTCCAGGCGTTGCGCGCGCGATCGCGCACCAGCATGCGCACGCTCTCGGGCATGGGTTTCCTGCTTTGGACAGTGTCGGCCGTCATCCATACCGATTCGTCGAAATGCTTGAGCATGGCCGGGCTGATGAAGCGCGAGCGCGCCGCATACACGTGGCGGTCGCCCATCTGCGCCTGCTGCTTGATGAAAAACCGGTTCGGCACCACCAGGTGCAGATGCTCCTTGGCGCGCGTCATGGCGACATACAACAAGCGCCGCTCCTCCTCGATATCGTCCGAATTGCCGGTGCTCATATCCGACGGAATGCAACCGTCCACCACGTTGAGCACATGCACCGACTTCCACTCCTGCCCCTTGGAGGAATGGATGGTCGAGAGAATCAGGTAATCCTCGTCCAGATGGGGCGGCCCGGCGCGGTCGCTGGTCGCTTCGGGCGGGTCGAGGGTAATTTCAGCCAGAAAGGTTTCGCGAGAGCCATGACCGGAGGCCAAGCGCGCCAGTTGCTCCACATCGGCCACGCGCACCTGCGCATCGTCATGCATGCGTTCGAGGTGCGGCAGATACCAGTTCTTGACCAGCTCGATATCGGCCGGCCAGCGCAAGCCCGGCGCACGCAGGGCACGGAACAGGGTCACGAACTGCTCCCAGTCGCCGCCGCTTTTGGCGGGCGCGGCGAATTGCTCGACCGCGCGCAGCGGCTCGGCCGATTCGGCAACCGCATCGAGCAGGCGGGTGGCGGTGGCGGCGCCGATCCCGGGCACCAGCTGCACCACCCGAAAACCGGCCACCCTGCCGCTCGGATTCTGGGCAAAACGCAGCACCGCGAGCACATCCTTGATGTGCGATGCTTCAAGGAACTTGAGGCCACCGAATTTGACGAAGGGAATGTTGCGGCGCATGAGTTCAAGCTCCAGCGCGGCGCTGTGGCTGGCGGCGCGAAACAGCACCGCCTGCGCCTTGAGCGCCATGCCGGTTTCGCGGTGCTCCAGGATACGGTTGCAGACCCAGCGCGCCTGTTCGGCTTCGTCGGGAATGAGCACCAGTTGCGGCAGGACGGTCGAGACCTTGTCTGTCCACAAGGTCTTGGCGTGCCGTTCCAGCGCGGCGCCGATCACGGCGTTGGAGGCGTCCAGGATCGGCTGGGTCGAACGGTAGTTGCGGTCGAGGGTGACGATGCGCGCTTCCCGCGCGAATTGCTTGGGGAAATCGAGAATATTGCGCACCGTGGCGCCGCGGAACGAATAGATCGACTGCGCATCGTCGCCGACCACCATCACGCCCTCCCCGCCCGGTTTCATGCCCATCAGAATGGCGGCCTGCAAGCGGTTGGTATCCTGGTACTCGTCGACCAGAACGTGATCGAACAAACCGCCGATGTGCGGGCCCAGTTCCGCATCGGCCGCCATCTCCGCCCAAAACAGAAATAAATCGTCGTAATCGAGCACGTTCTGCTCTTGCTTGGCGTCCACGTAGGCGCCGAACAGCGTCTTGAGCTCGGCTTCCCACTCGCCACACCATGGAAAAGTACCCTGGAGCACCAGCGCCAGCGTATCGCGGCTGTTGACCACGCGCGAGTAAATGGCCAGGCAGCTGCCCTTGAGGGGAAACCGTTTCTGGGTCTGGGTCAGGCCAATCTCGTGGCGCACCATGCCCATCAGGTCTTCAGAATCGCCGCGGTCGTGGATGGTGAACGATTCGTCCAGGCCGATGCGGCCGGCGTAGTCGCGCAGCAGGCGCGCGCCGATGCTGTGAAACGTGCCGGCCCACGGAAGGGCGGCCCAGGGCAGCCTGGCCGGTGCCTGGCCGCCGCGCACGCCCATGATCCGGTGCAATACGTTACCGGCGCGCGTAGTCATTTCGTTGGCGGCGCGGCGTGAAAATGTGAGCAGCAGGATCCGCTGGGGATCGGCGCCGCTCGTGATCAGGCGCGCCACGCGGTGCGCCAGGGTATTGGTTTTGCCGGAACCGGCGCCGGCGATCACCAGCAGGGGCCGCGCATCGGCCGCGGCCACGCCGATGTCATGCTCGACGGCGGCGCGCTGCGCGGGATTAAGACTGGCGAAGGGATCGTCAACGGCGTCGGCGGGCACATCGGCGTGTAAAGCAGCGGTCATATCGGACATTCGAACTGGAGTTGACATGACTGTACATTTATACAGTATTATGACGCAAGTAAAAACGCTGACGATATTTTCCGTCGCGCGCCCGCCGCGCCGGTGGCGTTGGTCGAAGCGATGGTCAAACATCCCCATGCACGCGCTAAGTAGCCGTTTCTAAAGTACTTTTTGGGATATCCACAATCGCTGTGGATAACTTTGTGGATAATCCCCCCTTGACAGTCCGCAAGCGTGTAACGATGCGGGTTTCAACAAAATGCTCATTCGTGAGGCAGAAATTATGCCTATATAAATCAAGCACTTACAAAGTCAATGGAGAAGGCGGTAAAAAATAATAAGAAATTTCCTACAAGATTTTTTTGTGCATAACCGCCTGTTTTGCACGCAGTTCGGGATGGGTGGTTCGATAACATTCTGATATGCACACAGCATCCGACGCGCGCCTTGCGCCGGCCCCGCAGCCCCACCGTGCAGCGCTCAATGGTGGAGCACTCCGCGCCGGCGCTCAGGTTCCAGCAACACCCGTTCGATCACGTCGGGATGGATATCCTGCGCTTTCAGGTACTCGATGGCGGACATGGTATTGCTGCTTGCCTGGACCGAGATGGCATGGTTGACGATGTCGCGCTGGCGCAGATCGAGGCGTTGATAATTCGGTTCGGCCAGGGCGAGGCCGCCGCTGTCGTAGGGGTGCTGTCGATTCATGTTGTGTTCCTTACAGGGCATGGCGAGAACGTCGAAGGGAACCCAAGTTGCTTAACGAGTATCCATCAATAAAGATCAAAGTCAATGTCAAGGTTCCATCGAAATGGCAAAAAATATGCTTAGGACATAGTCTTTTCGCGCCATATTTGTCTTCGGCAACGCAGCGCCGGACCCGGTCGGGCGCTATTAGAATGGCGGATCGCACCCGTGCGCATGCCACCCATCATTGCCGAGGACCTCATGACGACCCCAACTGAAACAGTCAATACCGAACCCACCCTGAACCCCGGTGACGAAGCCGCGCCGGGCACCCCCGGCGCCGCCGAGGACATCTGCGACGCCTGCAGCGGCAAGGGCAAGCTGGGCGACGGCAGCGCCTGCCCCGAATGCGGCGGCACGGGCCGGGTGATGCGCGGCATCGGCGGCGGCTGAGCCCGAATGGACAGGCGGACGGGCCGGCGCGATAATGGCGCATGAGCAATCCGTCCCTGACCGAGCGTCCGCGTCCGCAATCGCTGACCGACCTGTTCGTTTCCTTCACCCTGCTGGCGCTGCAAGGCTTCGGCGGCGTGCTGGCGGTTGTGCAACGCGAGATTGTGGAGCGCAAGCAATGGCTGACCCATGAGGAATTCCTGGAAGACTGGGCCGTCGCCCAGATCCTGCCGGGACCGAACGTGGTCAACCTGTCGATGATGATCGGCGGGCGCTATTTTGGCCTGGCCGGCGCGCTGTCGGCGCTGGCCGGCATGCTGGCCCTGCCGCTGGTGCTGGTACTGCTGCTGGCGCTGGTCCATGCGCGCTTTATCGACCATCCCGGCGTGGCCGGCGCCTTGCGCGGCATGGCGGCGGTGTCGGCCGGCATGATCGGCGCCACCGGCCTGAAGCTGTCGCTGGCGCTCTCCAACAACCCGATGCCGCAACTGTGGTGCTGGACCCTGTGCGTCATCGGCTTCGTGCTGGTGGCGCTGCTGCGCTTGCCGCTGATGGTCGTCTTGTTCGGCGTGGGCGGGCTGGCCTGCTTTCTCACCTATCGCCGGCTGCGGCCATGAGCGCGCCCGAGATCGTGCCGCAGATCGTGCTCAGCTGGAGTGACTGGCTCAGCCTGTTCGGACACTTCCTGATGCTCTCGCTGATGTCGGTCGGCGGCGCCATCTCGACCACGTCCGAGATGCATCGCTACCTGGTCGAGCAGCATCACTGGCTGAGCCAGGCGCAATTCAACAATGCCATCGCCCTGGCCCAGGCCGCGCCGGGGCCGAACGTGCTGTTCGTCGCGCTGATGGGCTGGCAAGTCGGCATGAACGCCGGCAGCACCGGGGCCGCCTTCCTGGGCGTGGCGGTGACCATGCTCGGCATCTTGCTGCCCTCGACCGTGCTGACCTGGTTCGCAGCGCAATGGGGCCATCGCAACCGCGACTTGCGGGCCGTGCGCGCGTTCAAGCAAGGCATGGCGCCGGTCGTCATCGCGCTGTTGCTCTCGACCAGCTGGCTCCTCGGCAGCGCCAGCCAGCGCTTCGCCACCGACTGGCCGCTGTGGCTACTGACAGTGACGAGCGGACTGCTGATCTGGCGCACCAAACTCCATTTGCTGTGGCTACTGGCCGGCGGCGCCCTGTTAGGGTGGCTGCAGCTGGTGTAGCTTCCCACTCGCGCCGGGGCAAGCCGAGGCGACAAGTCGAGGCGACAAACTCTCCCGCGACAAGGCATACTTGCGCCATCATTCACCACTTGGACCGACCGATGCTCGAACTCTTATCAGAACACTCCTGTTTTGGCGGCGTACAGCGCTTTTACCGCCACGCATCGACGGCGATTGGCCTGCCGATGCGCTTTTCCGCCTTCATCCCGGCGGTACCAGGCGGCCAGAAGCTGCCGGCGCTGTTTTACCTCGCCGGCCTGACCTGCAACGAAGAGACTTTTGCGACCAAGGCCGGCGCCCAGCGCGTGGCCGCGCGCGAAGGCCTGATCCTGATCGGCCCGGACACCAGTCCCCGTGGCGCCAACATTGCCGGCGAAACCGATGGCTGGGACTTCGGGGCCGGCGCGGGGTTTTACCTGGACGCCACCGAAGCGCCGTGGAGCAAGCATTACCGCATGTTCAGCTACCTGCTCGAACTGCACGCGCTGGTGGTGGCAGAATTGCCGGTCAACCCGGCCAAGGTCGGCATTTTCGGGCACTCGATGGGCGGCCACGGCGCGCTGGTGACGGCGTTGAAACGCCCGGACCTGTTTCGCTCGGTCTCGGCATTTGCACCGATTGCCGCCCCCACCCGCTGCCCTTGGGGTGAAAAAGCCTTCAGCGGCTATCTCGGCGCCGACCGGGACAGCTGGAAAGAATATGACGCCAGCGAACTGATGCTGGCGATGGAAGCGCCCTTCCCCGGCGGCATTCTGATCGACCAGGGCCTGGCCGACAAGTTCCTGGAACAGCAGCTGTATCTGCAAGCTTTTGAAGCGGCCTGTGCCAAAGCACGCCAGCCGCTCGAACTGCGCCGGCACGCCGGCTACGATCATGGCTACTACTTCATTTCCACCTTCATGGAAGACCACCTGCGCTTCCATCGGGCGCAGTTAGGCTAGCAGCCTGTCGGACTTGGGGAGTCGAAGCGAAAAAATAGCTGGGCGAGGCCAGATTTTGACGATTTCGCAGTGCCAATAGCGAGCTATTGGCCGAGAAAGCGGCGAAATATGGACCGTCCC
>NZ_WHJI01000052.1:0-43183 GCF_011682155.1 Massilia sp. CCM 8734 | reverse complement strand
GCAGTTTGGTCGCTACGAAGTAAAGGGGTAACACAGCCATGCATGCACCGTTTTTGGGATTGAAAGTTAACACCATCCTAATTCGTTTACAAGCAAAATTTGAGGGGAAGGGTCAGGGTCAGACCCCGGTTGGGTGTTGCTGGCCGCTATGGCAAGTGCAAAGCCGCGCACGACTGGCGTAAAGTGCTTTGAAGAAAACGCCTGCTCGGCTACCATCGTTCCCAGAGCGGTGCGTGGCGCCGCGTTTGATGCGACGAAAGGTTCGGCAGTGTCGTTTTCATCGCGTTCCACCCTCCCCTCGATCCGCTCGAAGACCGCCACCCTGGTCCTCGCCTGCGCCGTGCCGACCCTGGTCGGCTTTGCCGCCCTGTCCTACGATTCCTTCCGGCGCGAACGGGCCGACCTGCTGGGCGATGCCGAACGGCTGGCGCAAAACGTGCTCATGGCCGTCGAACGCGATCTCGATGCCGGCGAAACCGCCGCCCGCGCGCTGGCCAGTTCGCCCAGCCTGACCCGCGCCGACCTGGCCGAGTTCCACCACCAGGCGCGCTCAATCCTCGGCCCCGAGTTCCCCGGCGACGCCTTCGTGCTGAGCGACCTCGATGGCAAGCCCCTGCTCAACACCCGCGTCGCGCACGGCCTGCCCCTGCCCCCCAACGGCAACGCCGAAACCATCCGCCAGGTGGCCCGCAGCGGCCAGGCCGCCACCTCGGACCTGTACCGCGCCAGCCCCAGCGCCCCCTACACCGTCTCGGTCGAGGTGCCGGTGCGGCGCCAGGGCGAGGTGGTGTACGTGCTGTCGGCCCAGCTGCGCCCCGAGCGCTTTAACCAGTTGCTGGCCGAGCAGCGCCTGCCGCTGCGCTGGAACGCGCAGGTGTTCGACCGGCGCGACATCTTCGTCGCGCGCAGCATCGCCCCCGACAAATTCATCGGCGCGCTGGCCCGTCCCGAGATGGCCGCGCTGGCGCGACGCGCCAACGCCGGCACGCTCGAACTGACCGCGCGCGAGGGCCGCCGCGTCATCTCCAGCCTGCAGCGCTCTCCCAAGCGCGGCTGGTACGCCACCGTGGCCCTGCCGCGCGACGCCGCCTACGAGGCCATGCGCGAGGCGCTGGCCAGCATGTTCCTCAGCGTGGCCGCGCTGCTGGTGGTCGGTTTCGCCGCCGCCTGGACCATCGGCGGCGTGATCGGGCGCTCGGTGCGCTCGCTGTGCGCGCCGGCGGCGGCGCTCGGGCGCGGCGAGCCGATGGTGCTGCCGCCGATGCAGATCCGCGAAGTGGCCGAGGTGGCCGGCGCCCTCAAGCACATGGACGGCGAGCTGCAACGCTACCGCAACAACCTCGAAACCCTGGTCGCCGAGCGTACCGGCGAACTGCAACGCGCCAACGCCCTGCTCGAAACGGTCTACGCGACCGCGCCGGTGGGCCTGGCCCTGCTCGATACCGACCTGCGCGTGGTCATGGTCAACGACTACCTGGCCGCCATCAATGCGATCCCGGTGGCCGATCACCTTGGGCACACCCTGCCCGAGTTGCTCGGCCCCCTAGGCGAGGAGTACGAGCAGGCCTACCGCCAGGTGCGCGATACCGGCCTGCCGATCCAGTCGGTGCACGAATCGCGCTCGGTGCCCGGCTCGCCCGATGTGGAGAGCCACTGGGTGGTCAGCTACCATCCGGTGTTCGGGGCCGACCACGCGCTGGTCGGCATCAGCGCCGTGGTGCTCGATGTCAGCGAACGCAAGCTGCTGTCGGAGCGCCTGCGCGACGTCAACGAGCAGTTCCGCGCGCTGTACGAAATGTCGGGCGACGCCCATATGCTGATCGCCCAGGGCGCCGGTTTCATCGGCGGCAACCAGGCCGCCGTGCGCATCTTCGGCTGCACCGGCATCGAGCAATTCCTGACCCTGTCGCTGGCCACCACCTCGCCCGAATTCCAGCCCGACGGACGGCGCTCGGCCGACAAGGCCGAACAGTTCATCCGCTACGCGATCGAGACCGGCAGCCATCACTTCGAGTGGCTGCACATGCGCCGCGACGGCGCCCTGTTCAACGCCGATGTGCTGCTCACCAGCGTCAACATCGGCGGCAAGGGCATCTTGCAGTCGACCGTGCGCGATATCAGCGAGCGCGTGGCCGCCGAAAAAGCGCTGCGCGCCACCAGCGAACGCCTGGAGCAGAGCGAGCGCTTCATCCGCACCGTCACCGACAACGTGCCCGGCATGGTGGCCTACTGGGATGCGGAGCTGCGCTGCCAGTTCGCCAACCGCCTGTACCTGGAGCTGTGCGGGCGCAGCGCCTTTGAGATGACTGGCGCCAGCATGGACGATGTGCTCGGGCCCGACACCATGGCCGACATCGCGCCCCACCTGCGCGAGGTCCTGGCCGGCAAGGCCACCCACTTCGCGCGCGAGATCACTTCGGCCTCCGGCGAGCTGCGCCACACCTGGGCCAACTATATCCCCGACTTCGATGAGGATGGCGCGGTGCGCGGCTTTTATGTACTGATCTCCGACGTGTCGGAACTGAAACGCACCGAGTTGCGCCTGCAGTCGCTCAACGAGCAGTTGATCGGCGCGCTGGAACGGGCCGAATCGGCCAGCAGCGCGAAAAGCGAGTTCCTGGCCAATATGAGCCACGAAATCCGCACGCCGATGAACGCCATCATGGGCCTGGCGCGCCTGCTCGAAGAAAGTTCGCTGGAACGGCGCGAGCGCAGTTATGTCGCCAAGATCAAGATGTCGACCCGTTCGCTGATGGGCATCCTCTCCGACGTGCTCGATTTTTCCAAGATCGAGGCGGGCCAGCTGGCGCTGGAAGCGGCGCCTTTCAGGCTGTGCCAGGTCCTCGACAGCATGTCGGTGCTGTTGTCGGCCAACGCCTGGGGCAAGGGCGTGGAGCTGGTGTACGCGGTGGCGCCCGATGTGCCGCTCTGGGTGGTGGGCGACGCGCTGCGGCTCGAGCAGGTGCTGCTGAACCTGATCGGCAATGCGATCAAGTTCACCGAACAGGGCGAAGTGGTGTTGTCGATTACCCGCCGCAGCGAGGACGCCGGCGTGCTGGTGCTCGACTTTTCGGTGCGCGACAGCGGCATCGGCATCGCACACGAGCAGCAGGAGCACATGTTCGACGCCTTCTCGCAGGGCGACAGCTCGACCAGCCGCAAATACGGCGGAACCGGCCTGGGACTGGCGATCTGCCGCCGCCTGGTCGGCCTGATGGGCGGCGCCCTGGGCGTGCGCAGCGAACTTGGCGCCGGGGCCGAGCTGTATTTCGATGCGGCCTTCGGCGTGGCCGCCCCCGACGACGCGGCCGTGCCGCCCGAGCTTCCCGACTTGCCCGGCGGCGCCGTCCTGTCGGTGCTGGTGGTGGACGACAACCACAGCGCGCGCGCCGCCATTGCGCAGATGTGCGCCGGTGTCGGCTGGCGCGTCGAGACCGCCGCCAGCGGCGCCGAGGCGCTCGAACGCTTGCGCGTGTCGAGCCGCGCCGGCGCGCCCTACGACCTGATGTTCCTCGATACGGCGATGGCGGAACTGGACGGCATCGCCGTGTTGACCTACGCGCGCACCGATCCGGCCATCGCCATGCCGCGCTGCGCGCTGATGGTGGCCGAGAGCGCGCGCGAGCAGCTGGTCGGCCTGCAGGATGACCTCAAGCTCGACGCCATCCTCAGTAAACCGGTGACGCGGCTGGCGCTGATGGCGGCGGCGCTCGAACTGCACACCGGGAAGGCTGCTCCCGACGCCAGCTCCGGGACGCCGCTGGCCGGGCGCCTGAAGGGGATGTACGTACTGCTGGTCGAGGACAACCCGATCAACCAGGAGGTGGCCAAGTACATCCTGCTGCACGCCGGCGCCGCGGTCGATATCGCGGCCAACGGGCGCATCGCGGTGAGCATGCTGGCCGACGCCCCGAGCCGCTACGATGCGGTGCTGATGGATATCCAGATGCCGGTGATGAACGGTTACGAGGCGGCCGAAGCGATCCGGCGCATGGGCATCGCGGCGCTGCCGATCATCGCGATGACCGCCAACGCGATGGAGGAAGACCGCCGCCACGCAGTCGCGGCCGGCATGAACGCCCATGTGGCCAAGCCGATCGATGTGGACGACATGGTCGATACCCTGATCCGGGTCTGCGCGCGCGGCGAGTTGCGCGATGCCGGCCACGATGCGGGCAACCCCGCAGCGGCGCCCGGCGGCGGCCACGCGGGCCGCGCCACGCCGCCCGACAGCGCGCCGCGCATCGACATCCCCGGCATCGACCTGGCATCGACCTTGCCGCGTTTCGGTGGTCATCTCGACAATTTTGTCGCTTTGTTCAAGCGTTTCGAGAGTTCGCAGGGGCAGACCC
The DNA here is from genome assembly GCF_011682155.1 of Massilia sp. CCM 8734. Classification (NCBI taxonomy): domain Bacteria; kingdom Pseudomonadati; phylum Pseudomonadota; class Betaproteobacteria; order Burkholderiales; family Oxalobacteraceae; genus Massilia; species Massilia sp. CCM 8734. The sequence goes on along the minus strand of NZ_WHJI01000052.1, from coordinate 38,831 downwards.
TGGACGAGGTGCGCGCCCTGCTGCGCGGCGAGCAGCGCCAGGAGGCGATCCAGCTGGTGCACCGCTTGCGCGGGGTGGCGGCCAACCTGGGGGCGAGCGAGCTGGCGGCGCTGGCGTTCGACTTTGAACAAGCCTTGCGCAGCGCCGGCAGCGCCGAGCTGACGGTGCGCCTGGGCGCCCTCGACAAGGCGTTGCAGGCGGTGTTCGAAACGGCGCGCGCCCTGCCCGCGCCGCCCGCCCTCGGCGTGCGGCCGGGGACACAAGACCCCGCACAACTCGACGCGGCGCTGGCGGAACTGCTTGGTTTGCTTCAGAATAACAACCTGAAGGCGATGTCGGCTTTCGATGCCCTGCGTCCGGTCCTGGACGCGACCCTGGCCCCGGCCGTGGTGGGCGCGCTGGGTGACGCTGTCGCCACGCTCGGTTTTGCCAACGCCGCGCTGCAGGTGCAGGAGATTTTGAAACGAAGGGACCATGCATGAGTTGGACCGATATGGCAAGGAATGGACGGATCCTGATCGTCGACGACGCGATGGAAAACATCCAGATCCTGCACCAGGCCTTGCAGGACGAGCACGAGGTGGTGTTTGCGATGAACGGCGCCAAGGCGCTGCATATCGCCCAGACCCAGCGTCCCGACCTGATCCTGCTCGACGCGATGATGCCCGACATGGACGGCTACGCGGTGTGCCGGGCCTTGCGCGAGTCGGGCGCGACACGCGACATCCCGATCATTTTTGTCACCGCCCTCAAGACGCCCGAGGATGAAACGCGCGCCCTGGAAGCCGGCGCGGCCGACTTCATCACCAAGCCAGTCAACGCGGCGGTGGTGCGGGCGCGGGTGCGCACGCAGCTGACCGTCAAGCGCCAGAGCGACGCGCTGCGCGAGCTGACCCTGACCGACGGCCTGACCGGGGTCGCCAACCGGCGCGGCTTCGACGAGGCGATGGATACCGAATGGCGGCGCTGCGCGCGCGCCAAGGCGCCGCTGGCGCTGATCATCGCCGACATCGATCATTTCAAGGCGTACAACGACGCCTACGGACACCAGGCCGGCGACGACAGCCTGGTGCGGGTGGGCGCGGCGATGCGGCGCGCGGCGGCGCGGCCGCAGGATCTGGTGGCGCGTTATGGCGGCGAGGAGTTCGTCATTTTGCTGCCGCAGGAAGACAAGCGCGGCGCCGAGGTGGTGGCCAGGAAGCTGCTCGACGAAATGGCCCAACTGGCCATTCCGCACGAAAAATCGGGCGCGTCGCCCTGGCTGACCCTGAGCATGGGCGTGGCCAGCCTGATGCCGGCCGACGGATTGACCGCCGGCGGCCTGATAAAGACAGCCGATGCGCTGCTGTACCAGGCCAAGGCGGGTGGGCGCAACCGGTATTGTTTGCAGGCCGATCAGGCGCCCACCCCGCTACCGTAGCGCTACCTCAGGCCCAGGCCAGGCGTTCCTGCGGCGCCCTCCCCTCGGCCTCGGCCCTGGCCGTCGCCGGCGCCGGCCCACGCCCGCCGTTCACCACGCGCGCCGGCAGCTTGAAGACGCCGACCACATCGGCCAGCGCCCCCGCCTGATCCTGCAAGGCCCCCGCCGCCGCCGCGGCTTGCTCCACCAGCGCCGCGTTCTGCTGCGTCACCTCGTCCATCTGCGCGATGGCCTGGTTGATCTGCTCGATCCCGGCCGTCTGCTCCCCACTGGCCGCCGTGATCTCGCCCATCATGCCGGTCACGCTGTCAATACTCGTTACAATGGCCTTCATCGTGGTTCCGGCCCGGTCCACCAGTTCGGCGCCCTGCGCGACCTTCTCCACCGAGTCGCCGATCAGCATCTTGATTTCCTTGGCCGCCGCCGCCGAGCGCTGCGCCAGGTTGCGCACCTCGCTGGCGACGACCGCAAAGCCACGTCCCTGCTCGCCGGCGCGCGCCGCTTCCACCGCCGCATTCAAGGCCAGGATATTGGTCTGGAACGCGATCGCTTCGATCACGCCGATGATATCGACAATCTTGCGCGACGATTGGTTGATCGATCCCATGGTCTCGACCACCTGCGCCACCACGGCCCCGCCCTGCTGCGCCACCTGCGACGCGCTCAATGCCAGCTGGTTGGCCTGGCGCGCATTGTCGGCATTCTGCTTGACGGTCGATGTCAGTTCTTCCATCGACGATGCGGTCTGCTCCAGCGAACTGGCCTGGTGCTCGGTGCGCGCCGATAAATCCATATTGCCGCCGGCGATCTGGCCGGATGCCGTCGCAATGGCGTCGGTGCCGCTGCGCACCTGGCCGACGATATTTTGCAGGCTGCCGTTCATGTCCCGCAGCGCCTGCATCAATTGCCCCGTTTCGTCACCCGAGACCACAGCGATGTCGCTGGTCAGGTCGCCCGCAGCGACCGTCTTCGCAAGCTGCACCGCCCGGCCGATCGGCGCGGTGATGGAACGCGTGATCCACCAGCCGGACAAGGCGCCGATCACCAGCGCGGCCAGGCCCAGCACCAGCATGGCCTGGCGCGCCAGGACCACGCTCGCTTCGATGCGCCGGCCGGACTCGCCCACCAGCGTCTTTTGCAGGCCGGCCAGCCGCGTCACCGAGCCTTGCAGGGTGTCGAGCGCGGGCAGGGTCTGGCCCAGCATGGTGGCGACGGCCGCATCGCGTTCCTGCGCGGCGAGGCGCTTGCCGACGGTGCCGAACGAGGCGACATAGGCCGCACGCTGCACCTTGATTTGCGCCAGCAGGGCGCGCCCTTCGGCGCTGCTGGCCAGTTGGTCGAGTACCGCGATGGCGCCGGTAATGTCCTTCTTGTTCGCCTCGATCTTTTCGCGCACCCTGGCGCTGTAGGCGGCGTCGGGCGCGATGAACAATTCGAGCGTGGCGCGCGCGTTGGCGCGGGTGGTGACGTTGATGACGTTGGCCGCATCGGCCTGCACCATGTCGCGCTCCATCATGGTGGTGCTATCGGCGCTGATGTTGGCCAGCAGTGTGAGCGCGCTGGCGATCAGCGCCGCCATGATCAGCAGGATGACGCCGAACGCGCCGCCGAGGCGCGCCCCAATTCGTAAGTTTGCAATGTTCATGCTGTTACCCAGGGTGAGGCGGGCGCGCCGGCGCTGGCCGGACGCCGCGCAATGAATGGAAGTGACGCGTGTGCGAAGCCGCCCGCAGGGATTGGGCGGACGGGGATTGGAGATGCATCGCCAACGCCGTGCGCACGGCAGTCATGGAACGCACCTGATGTTTCTATATGGAAATAGTATGCCGCTTGAGCGCCCCGCGTCAACCAACGCAGATCAAGGAAATCGATCTTCGCGGCCAGGAAGCTGTTTCAGAACTCTTCCCAGTCGTCCGGACCGGCGGCGGCCACTTCACGCGTGCGTCCGACGGCCGGCGCGACCGCTCGCGTGGCGCTTTCCCCGGGCACGCGCGGAGACAGCGCGCGCGGCGCGGGCCGGGCGCCGGTTTGCTCCGCGCCGGCCGGCAGCTTGAACACGCTGACCACGCCCGCCAGCGTTCCGGCCTGGTCCTGCAGCGCACCGGCGGCGGCGGCGGCTTGCTCGACCAGCGCGGCGTTTTGCTGCGTCACCTCGTCCATCTGCGTGATGGCCTGGTTAATCTGCTCGATGCCGGCCGTCTGCTCCACGCTGGCCGCCGTGATCTCGCCCATCATGTCGGCCACGCTCTTGATGCTCGTGACAATCGCCTGCATCGTCGTTCCGGCCCGGTCGACCAGCTCACTGCCCTGGGCCACCTTCTCCACCGAATCGTCGATCAGCATCTTGATTTCCTTGGCCGCCGCCGCCGAGCGCTGCGCCAGGTTGCGCACTTCGCTGGCGACGACCGCAAAGCCGCGCCCCTGCTCGCCGGCGCGCGCCGCCTCCACGGCGGCATTGAGCGCGAGGATATTGGTCTGGAACGCGATCGATTCGATCACGCTGATGATCTCGACGATCTTGTGCGACGATTCATTGATCGACCCCATGGTGTCGACCACCTGCGCCACCACCGAACCTCCCTGCACCGCCACGTGCGAGGCCGAAATGGCCAGCTGGTTGGCTTGGCGCGCATTGTCGGCATTCTGCTTGACGGTCGATGTGAGTTCTTCCATCGACGACGCGGTCTCCTCCAGCGAGCTCGCTTGCTGCTCGGTGCGCGCCGACAGATCCATGTTCCCGCTGGCGATCTGGCTCGACGCGGTGGCAATCGCATCGGTCCCGTTGCGCACCTGGTTGACGATATTGCGCAGGCCCGCGTTCATCTCGCCCAGGGCCTCGAGCAGTTGCCCGGTCTCGCTGGACGAACCGGGCGCGATGCGGGCGCTCAGGTCGCCCGCCGCCACCGTCCTGGCCACCCGCACCGCGTCGTTGATCGGCAGCGTGATCGAGCGCGTGATCCACCAACCGGCCAGCACTCCAATCACCAGCGCCGCCGCGCCCTGCCACAGCATCAGGGTGCGCGCGCTGGCGATGCTGCGGCCTACGTCGGCGCTGGCCTCTTCGACCAGCCGCTTCTGCAAGGCGCCCAGGGCGGTGATCGAGGCTTGCAGGGTATCTAGCGCGGGCAGGGCTTCGGCGCGCATCAGGGCCGCCGCGTCATCGCGATTGCCTTCGGCCATCAGCTTGTCGACGCGCGAATACGCGGCCACATAGACGGCCCGCTCGCGCGTGACCCGCTCCAGCAGATCGCGCCCTTCGCGCGACTCGATCAGTTTGTCGAGCGTCGCCAGCGCGGCGACAATCGACTTTTTGTTCACTTCGATGCGGGCGCGGATATTGGCCAGTTGCGCAGGATCGGTGACGATGAACAGTTCGAGCGTGCGGCGCGCATTGGCGCGCGTGCCGACATTGATCCCGTTGGCGGCCTCGGCCTTGACCCATTCGTGGTCGACCATGCGCCTGGTGCTGGCGCCGGCGCTGTTGAACAGGGTGATGCCGGTGGCGATCAGGGCCGCCATCAACAGCAAAACGAGGCCGAAACCGGCCCCCAGACGAACGCCGATTTTCAAGTTCGCAATTTTCATCCGTGCTCCTGGCTGATGACCGTACGACGACAAGCTACCCGTCAGTTCATACTAGTCTCATCGGGCGCGCCATGCGGCCAGGATTGCCCCATGATTCCTGCTAGGTGCGATGGCAAGGGCGGTGGTGTAGGCGGGGCCGGGCGGCCCCGCCGGGTGCGGCATCAGTAGCGCCGGACCAGCAGTTCGGCCACGCAGACCGGCTTGGCGCCGCCCTCGCGCTCGACGATGACGCTCCATTCGAGCTGGGCGCCGCCGTCGATCGGCTCGACCCGCTGCAGCGTCAGGCGCGCGCGCACGCGGCTGCCGACCGGCACCGGCGCCGGAAAGCGCACCTTGTTCAGGCCATAATTGACCACCATCTTTGCGTCGACCATGCGCAGCGCCCGCTCGAACAGGCCGGAAATGAGCGACAGGGTCAGGAAGCCATGCGCGACCGGGCCGCCGAAAGGCGACTCGCGCGCGCAGCGTTCCAGGTCGACGTGGATCCACTGGTGGTCGTCGGTGGCGTCGGCGAACTGGTTCACGCGTTGCTGGGTGATCTCGACCCAGTCCGACACCGCCAGTTCCTGCCCCACCAGCGCCTGCATCTCGGCCAGGCTGGAAAATTCACGCATTGCCGTCCTCCTGCGGGCGGCGCCTGAACATGCCCATGCCTTCGATGGTGCATACCACTTCGCCGTGCTGGTTGACGGCCTGCCACGTCGACCAGACCACGCCACGATCGGGACGCGAGAGCGATGGCTTGAGCTGCGTCGTGATGTAGCTGACCGTCAGCGTGTCGCCGGCGCGCACCGGTTGCAGCCAGCGCACCTTGTCCAGGCCCGGTGAACCCATGCTCGACGAAGCGCCCAGCACACTGTCGACCACCATGCGCATCATCATGCTGCAGGTGTGCCAACCGCTGGCGATCACGCTGCCGAAGATGGACCCCGCGGCCGCGTCATGGTCGACGTGGAAGGGCTGCGGGTCGAACTGGGTAGCGAAGGCGATGATTTCTTCCTCGCTCACGGTGCGGCTGCCCACGGCAATCTCCTGGCCGACGTAAAAGTCCTCGAAATACCATGTGCTCTTCTTCATGCCATGGCGCCCGTCGCGAAACCCGGCTGCGCGATGAAACGCTGCAGGTGATGGTCGGAGTCGCCCAGCGACAGCTCGATCATGGTCAGGCGCTTGAAGTGGTGCGCGGCCGGCAGTTCGTCGGTCACGCCCATGCCGCCGTGCAGCTGGACCGCCTGCTGGCCGACGAACCTGAGCGCCTGGCCGACGCGGAACTTGGCCGCCGAGACGGTGCGACGGCGTTCTTCCACATCGGACGAGGCCAGGCGCACCGCGGCCAGCAGCGCCATCGAGCGCGCCTGCTCCAGGTGGATGTACATGTCGGCCATGCGGTGCTGCAGCGCCTGGAATTTGCCGATCGGCGCGCCGAACTGGGTGCGCGTCTTGAGGTAGTCGAGCGTGGCGGCGAAGATCGCTTCCATCGCCCCCAGCGCTTCGGCGCACAGCAAGCCCGCGCCGTAATCGGCGCCGGCGTCGAGCAGGTCCCAGCCCTGGCCCTCGACGCCGATCAGGCTCCCAGGCGGCACCTGGACGTTGGCGAAAGTGACGTCGGCGGCGCGCTGGCCGTCGAGGGTGCGATAGTCGCGCACGGCCACACCAAGCGCGTTGGCCGGCACCAAGAACAGCGACACCCCGTCCGCGCCGCGTTGTTCACCGCCGCTGCGCGCCGAGACAATCAGGCTGCCGGCCTGGCCGCCGTGCACCACCACGCTCTTGTGGCCATTGAGGACGTAGCCGCCGGCGTTGGCGACGGCGGTGGTGGCGATGTCCGACAGGTCATGACGCGCCTGTTTTTCGGCCAGCGCGCAGGCCAGTTTGAGTTCGCCGCCGGCCACTTGCGCCAGCAGCCCGGGATGCTGCCCGCCCAGCGCCAGGAAATGCGCACCGAGCACGGTGGCGAAATACGGTTCGACCACCAGGCCGCGCCCGAGCTCCCGCATGACGACGAACATGTCGACCGCCGTGCCGTTGAAGCCGCCCTGCTCTTCCGGCACCGGCAGCGCCAGCATGCCCAGTTCGGCCAGCGCGGCCCACGCGGCGGCGGAGGTGCCCTCGCCTGAATGAACGATTTTCCTGCGCGTCTCGAAGCTGTAGTCCTTGGTCACCCAGCGCTTGAGGGCATCGGCAAAGGCCAGCTGTTCTTCCTTGAAGTTGAAATCCATGTTCAGTCCCTCACAGGCCCAGGATCATCTGGGTGATGATATTGCGTTGAATCTCGTTCGAGCCGCCATAGATGGAGGTCTTGCGGAGATTGAAGTAGTGCGCGGCCAGCGGCGCGGCGTCGTCATCGTCAAACACGCTGTGCGGCGTTGCCGATTCGAGGTAGGCGGCATCGAACGGCAGCGCCATCGGGCCGACCGCTTCGACCATCAGTTCCGTGAGCGTCTGCTGGATTTCGGTGCCGCGCACCTTGAGCACCGACGCTTCCGGTCCGGGCGCCTTGTGCTCCTGCGCCAGCACGCGCATGACGGTCATCTCCAGCGCCATCAGTTCGATCTCGAGCGTGGCGACCTTGGCGGCGAACAGCGGGTCCGCGATCAGCGGCTTGCCGTTCTTGTTGCGCGTGGCGGACAAGCGCTTGAGCGAGGCCAGTTCGCGCTTCGAGCGGCCGACGGCGGCAATCCCGGTGCGTTCGTGGCCGAGCAGGTATTTGGCGTAGGTCCAGCCCTTGTTCTCCTTGCCGACCAGGTTCTGCACCGGCACGCGCACGTTGTCGAAGAAGACTTCGTTCACTTCGTGGTCTTCGTCGAGCATGATGATCGGACGGACCGTCACGCCGGGGCTGTGCATGTCGATCAGCAGAAAAGAAATGCCTTCCTGTTTGCGCACGCCGCTGTCGGTGCGCACCAGGCAGAAGATCATGTCGGCATGCTGGGCCAGGGTGGTCCAGGTTTTCTGGCCGTTGACGACATAAAAGTCGCCATCGCGTTCGGCGCTGGTCTTGAGCGATGCCAGGTCGGAGCCGGCGCCCGGTTCCGAGTAGCCCTGGCACCACCAGTCTTCGCATGAGAGGATGCGCGGCAGGAAGTGGGCTTTTTGTTCGTCGCTGCCGAAGGCCATGATGACCGGGGCGACCATGTTCACGCCGAACGGCAGGATCGGCGGGGTGCCGGCGCGCGCGCATTCGTCATCCCAGATGTGGCGCTGCACGGCGCTCCAGCCAGGGCCGCCGAATTCGGCCGGCCAGCCCGGCGCCACCCAGCCTTGTGCGGCCAGGATGCGGTGCCAGCGCACGTAATCGTCCTTCGCCAGGCGCAGGTGCTTGCGCACCTTTTGCTGCAGATCGGCCGGCAGATTGGCGTCGAGGAAGGCGCGCGCCTGGTCGCGGAACGCCAGGTCCTCGCTCGTATAGTTCAGGTCCATACAGTCTCCTTTGTTATTATCGTCCAAAAATAGCACGACCGTTCACAATGATTGTACCTGAAAAAAATGCCCTGGGAAGATGGCTTTTTCGGGGGTAAATTTTGGGCGCACGGGCAGTGTCGGGAGGCGGTAAACTATGGGTCCGGATACCCTTTTATCGCCCCATTCAATGAGAACAGACAGCCGCCTTTCCCGCGTGCTCCACGTGCTGCTGCACATGGCCAGGCATGACGGTCCCTTGACGTCGGAACACATCGCCAGGATGCTCGATACCAATCCGGTGGTGGTGCGGCGCACCATGGCCGGCTTGCGCGAGGCCGGGTATGTGACGTCCGGCGCGGGCAAGCACGGCGGCTGGTCGATGGCCTGCGACTTGCGCGCGGTGACCCTGCTTGACATCCACCGCGCGGTGGGCGGGCCGCATTTGTTCGCCATTGGGGTCGATAAGGCGCATCCCGACTGCGCTGTTGAAAAGGTGGTCAACCAGGCGCTGGGCGATGCGCTGCAACGGGCCGAAGCGATCCTGATCGAGAGCCTGGGCACTGTGGTGCTGGCCGACCTGGCGCGGCAGTTCGATCAGTTGTGCGTGGCCGGTGGGTGGGAGAAGGCGGCGCGGACAGGGAGCGCTGATGGCGGCAAATAGACCAACCAGAAAAGCATCGCAACTTGCTGGCGAACTGGGCCGCTTCGTGCAGCAGTATGCGCGGAAGGCGCCTAAAGGGAAGGAAGCAAACGACCGGCGTTATGATAGGAAGCTTGAAGAGAAGGTGAAACGCCTTTCGCCTCTGGACCTTTCCGAACTTCTCTCGGGAGAGGAATGAGGCCCGGTCGATCCCTATCGAAACAGACAATGGAAGATGACACTCCAGGATAGGTAAAGACCGGCGGGGGTCATCGCCCTGGCGGGAAAAACTGCGTGCCGGACGTCTCCCACACCGCACCGGCCAATATCGCCGGCAAAGGGATGCGCAATCGCCTCGCCGTTCAGTCGCATGATTTTGCAAATGAAATACAGACCCCGCATATCCGGCCCCACGCCAGCGCGTTAAACCGTTATGATCGACGAACTTTTTCAGGGCACAGGCGGGGGCCGACGTTCATCGGATGGTCGCTTCTGTTGGTCTGCTATAAAGTACCATCAACATTCAGCCCGACAACATGCGCAGGGCATAAAGGAGATAAAGTATGTTCAATCACATCATGGTAGGTTCCAACGACATCGAGCGCTCCAAGCGCTTCTACGACGCGCTGCTCGGCGTGCTCGGCGCGGGCGAACCGCTGCGCAACGTGGCCCCGTCCGGCCACACCCGGCTGTTCTATCGCCACGATGGAAATGCCTTTTGCGTCAGCGAGCCGATTAACGGCGAATCGGCGACCTGCGCCAACGGCGCCACCATCGGTTTCAAATGCAGCTCGCCGGAACAAGTCCATCAGTTTCACGATGTCGCGGTGGCGAACGGCGGCGTGTCGTGCGAAGAACCGCCAGGCCTGCGCGAAGGCAGCCTGGGCGCCCTGTATTTGTCGTATGTGCGCGACCCTGACGGCAACAAGCTCTGCGCGCTCTACCGCCAGAAGTAAGCCTTCCCCGGATGCGCCGCCTCAATCGCCGCGCGTCCGGATGCCGGACACCCGCCAGCGAAGGCAACGATGCCATTCACCTTATGCCACCCCGCCATCGTGATTCCCTTGCATCGCCACGCGCGGGGGTTCACCTCCCTGTCCGCGTTGGCGATCGGCAGCATGATGCCGGATTTTGTCTGTTTTTTCTCCTTCGGCGTCAGCGCGGAATTGAGCCATAGCGGATCCGGCATACTGCTGTATTGCGTGCCGGTCGGCGCGCTGGTCTGGATCGTCCATCAAACGCTGTTGCGGCCGGCATTGCTGGCATGGCTGCCGCGCGTCGTGAGCACGCGCATGATGTGGCCGCCTGCCCCGTCTGTGCGCAACCCGCGGGCAGTCGGGACGATCCTTTTGTCGCTGGCCATTGGCGCCGCGCCACGCATATTGCCTGGGACGCGTTCGCGCATCCCGATACCATTCCCGTGAATTACTTCGCAGCGCTGCGCGAGCGGGTGTCACTCGGCGGCGACGAGCTGCCAGTGTTTAAAGTTCTCCAGCACGGCAGCAGTCTGCTCGGAGTGATCGTGATGGCGACCTGCACGTTTGCCTGACTTGCTCGTACGGAACCTCGCGCGCCGGCTGGCCCTCGCGGCGGTGCTGGCGGCCCTTGGCGGCGCATGCGCCTACCTGAGCGCTGACCCGGCCCATCCCCAGCGCCTGCCGTTTGCCGTCATCACGACCGGCATGGCGGCGGGGGGCCACCGCTGTCGTGCTGTTGTGTAGCGGATGGATGTCATTTGCCGGCAAAGCGGCCGGCAAGGGCTGACGGCCGCACCCGCCCTTGCCTGCCACCGCTCCTGGCGGGCCGTACGACGACCCTTGCTATCCGCTGTCCCGCATTGAGCGAAGTCAGCAGCACGCGAAGATCGCAATGTTAGCTTGAAAGCTCGGTTCAGCTACCTGCGAGATTCCCATGAGACTCTATTTCACATCCACCGCGCGTGCCTTGTTGGCGGCCGGGCTTGCTTCGATGGCGCTGCAGGCACCGGCGCGCGCCGCCACCGTGTCGATCAATTTCGACTCGGGGATTGCCCTGGGCGCCGAAGCGACCAACCAGTATGTGGCGCAGGGAGTGCGCTTTCCCTCGCGTCCCGTCATTTCCGCCTTCTTCGGCAACCAGGTCCTGCAACAAGGCGACGAGCGGGCATGCGGGCCTTTGATCATCGACCTGAGCGCGGCAATGGGCGTGCGCGAAGTACGCATGCGCGTCCTTAACCGCCACCTGCGCTCGTACGCCGTCGCCGCTTACGCCGGCGCGGTGCAAGTTGACCGGAGCGAATTCCTCGCACGGGTGGGCGCTTCGATCGTCCCCTTGCCGCCGATGTCGCGCGATATCGTGCTGCGAGCGACCGGCGATGAAGGCGACATCACGCAAATCGTCGCCAACCCGCCGGGCGACTGCTTCGACCTGATGGTCATTGACGACCTGGTGCTGACCACCGCCCGCGATGTTGTTCCGATCGATCCGGTGCCGCCGCCGGTCCGGCCCAACGTCATCTCCGTGCTGGCCTATGAACTGAGCCAGGGCGTGATGTCACGCCTGACGCGCCCCGGCGCCTCGTTCGCCTCGACGCCGGACACGCGGCTGCAGGGCCTGCCGGCCAAGCGCCTGAGCTTGGTCGCGGGCCGCAACCTGGCGGTGCGCTTTTTCCTTGGGGCCAGCGAGCACGCGGTACCGGACTTCAATCCCGAACTACAGATCGTGGTCACCAGCCGCGACGGCACGGTGCGCACCAGGACGATCACGGAAAACACCATTGGCGGACGCAGCGTGCCGCGCACCAGCGCCACGACGCCACTGGCTCAGCGGCGCGAACTGGTGCTGCGCCGCGCACGGGTCGATTCCTCGCTCGACTATGTGATTCCAGGCACGTTCCTGGCCAATGCCGGCAGCATGCGGCTGAGCCTGCGCGGCCTCGCATCATCGATTACCCTGCACCAGGTCAACGTCGCTTTCAAAGGCCCCTACAGGATGGGACTGAACCTGTTTCGCGTGCGCGATCCCGCCTCCGGGCCGACCCCGACCATGTTCACGGCGGAGCGCATGGTGCGCTACCTGGAGGATCTTTATCCGGTCTCCGGCAATATCAGCGTGCGCAATGGCGGAACACTGGCGTTCGACAGCACGGCCGTGACCGATTGCAGCAGCATGCTCGGCAACCTTCACGCGACAACGGCGGGCACGACGGTAGGCACGGCCATCGCGCGTGTCAACTACTGGTCGAATCTGTTCATCGCGCGCAACCCGCCGGGCTGCGACGGCTACGGCTGGTATAACACCCCGGGATCGTTATCGAATCGATCGCCCTCCACGGCAGGGCAGGAAGTTGGCCACAACATCGGCATGAATCATGTAAGCAACCTGCACGGTGAAAGTGCCGGCGGCACCCTTGGAGACTGGGAGGCATGGCCCTACTTTCACGGCTCGATCGGCGTGGTCGACGAAGCAAGCGGATGGAACGACGGCGTGTTCGGCCTGGTCATGCGGCGCAGCGGTCCGCCTGCGGGCGCGGCCGATGATGTCGGCACATGGACCTTGAGTCCGATTGCACCGTGCCAGGCGAGCGCGGCCAGCTCGCTGTTTCCACGCTGCGCGGAGGGCGACGACAGCATTGTGCATGATGTGATGTCCTACGGCCCCGCCCCGACCCTGCCGGTGTGGGGCAATGAGCGCTGGATCTCGGATATCAATTTCTACCGTCTCCAGCAATGGTTCGAACGTTGCATCGCGCTCGACCCGCCGCACCGTTTCTTTACCGGATCGACCGGCAGCTTCGCCGACCCAGTCGATGTGTGCACGGTCGCCGGTATTCGCGTGATCCCGCCCGCAGCCGCGGCGGCGGCGGCGGCCAATTCCCGGGAAGTTCTGCTTGTCTCCGGAAATATTCGTCCAGATGGCACGCTCGGCGCCTTGCAATTCGTGCGCAAGCTCACGACCGCCCAGTTGCCGCTGACGCCGCGCGGACCGCACGCGCTGGTCTTGCGCAGTGCCGATGGGCAGCAAGTGCGGATTCCTTTTGCCGAGCTGCGCGGCTCAGGTCATGTGCCCGATGTCCGCCAGTTTGCCGTGATCGCGCCCTTCGATCCGGCGCTGCGCCAGGCGGTGATCGAGCTCAACGGGAAGCCGGTGCGCACGCTCGATCGCAGCGGGCCGCCGCCGGCCATCGCCGTGCTGGCGCCGCAGGCTGGCGCGTTGTGGCGATCGCCTGTCGCACGCATCAGCTGGTCGCTCAAGGGCCTTGCCGGCCAGGCCGCCGTGTACGTACAGTACAGCCCGGACAACGGTGCCAGCTGGATACCGCTGGGCCTGGTCCCGCCGGGGCGCACGTATCTGGACCTTGACACGGATGACTTGCAGCCGTCGAAACAGGCGCTGATTTATGTGTCTGTCTCGGACGGTCTGCGCAGCGCTACCGCGCTCAGCAAGCCGTTCGTGATCGGCATCGCGCCCCGCGAGCCATCGGCCGGCACGAACGCGTCCGAACGCTGATCCCGGTTCGGCAAACGCCATCAGCAAGGCGCAGACTGCCCGCCCGGTAAACGACGACGGGGCCATCAAGGCCCCGTCGCTGCAACTTACCGCATCCCTGCTCAGTTACCGGCTTTGACCGCCGGCAGATAAGGCATCAGACGCGCCGCCATGCGCGTATCGCCCTTGAGCATCTCGATCTCGTCCGAGAGAATATGCGCCGCCTCCTGCAACATCACGTCCTTGGCGTCCTTGGCCGCTTTTTCGGCGGCCAGTTCGGATGCCAGGTTGCGCTCGTCGGCCTGCAAGCCATCATCCTGGCGGTTCGGCTTGGTGGCGACGGCTTTGGTGGTCCTGGCCGGCGGCGCCAGCTTGCTGCGCGCATCCTTGGCGTCGGTCACGTCGGCCGGTTCGTCGGTGACGGCGGCGCGCAGGGCCACCTGGCGCGCTTCGCGCTGCTTCGCCTTCGCTTCCAGCGCATCGCGTTCCTTGCGCCGCACCGCTTCGTTGAGCGAAATCACGTTGTCCTTGCGCAGCTTACGCAGCTCGGTCATATCTTCCTGCAAGTACTGGAAGTCCTTGTCCTTGGCGATGCGCGTTTCGTGACGTTTTTGCAGCGGGGCAATCAGTTGCTTCAAATTGCCCGACGGCGTGAACGCGACCGGCTTGATCGCCACCCATGGCAAGGCGTTGTCGTAGCTCGATTCGCCGAAGCCTTCCGGGTCGGAAGTGACCGGCATCTTGATGTCGGGCGTGACGCCACGCAACTGCGTGGTGCCGCCGTTGATGCGGAAGAATTGCGCGATCGTCATCTTGAGCTCGCCGTAGCGGGCTTTTTCGCCGGGGTTGCCACGGTCGAGGTTGACCAGGGTCTGGACCGTGCCCTTGCCGAAGCTCGGTTCGCCCAGCACCAGGCCACGGCCGTAATCCTGGATTGCGGCGGCAAAGATTTCGGACGCCGAGGCCGAGCCACGGTTGATCAGCACGCCCATCGGGCCATCCCAAGCCAGGCCGGCCTGGGTGTCGCTCTCGACCGCCACGCCGCCGTCGGCGCTGCGCTGCATCACGACCGGGCCCTTGTCGATGAACAGACCGGTCAGCTCGACCGCTTCGCCCAGGGCGCCGCCGCCATTGTTGCGCAGGTCGATCAGCACATTGTCGACTTTATCTTTCTTGAGCTCGCCGAGGATGCGGGCCACGTCGCGCGTGGCGCTCTTGTAGTCCTTGTCGCCGCGGCGGCGCGCTTCGAAGTCAAGGTAGAAGGTCGGCAAGGAAATCACGCCAACCCGGCGCTTGACGCCGCCATCCTTGACTTCGATGATGGTTTTCTTGGCGGCCTGCTCTTCCATATTGATTTTCTTGCGCACCAGCGCCACCGTGACGGTCTTGCCGTCGGTGCCGGCGTCGACCGGCAGCACGTTCAGGCGCACCACCGATTCCTTGGGACCACGGATCAGCTGGACCACGTCGTCGATGCGCCAGCCGAGCACGTCGGTGAAGCCCGGCGAATCGGCCTGGGCCACGCCGACGATGCGGTCGCCCACTTTCAGCTTGCCGGACATGCCAGCCGGGCTGCCGACCACGATTTCGCGGATGACGGTGTAGTCTTCGCGCTGCTGCAGCACGGCGCCGATGCCGTCGAGCGAGAGGCGCATGGCGATGGCAAAATTGTCGGCCGAGCGCGGGCCGAGGTAGTTGGTGTGCGGCTCGATCGAGGTGGCGTAGGCGTTCATGAAGGTCATGAACACATCTTCGCTGTCGACCTTGCCCATGCGGCCGACGTAGTTTTCGTAGCGCTTGTCGAGCGTTTCGCGGATCGACTTGTCGTCTTTACCGGCCAGCTTCAGGCGCAGCCAGTCGTTCTTGACGCGCTTGCGCCACAGGTCGCGCGCTTCCTCGATATTCTTCGGCCAGGCCGCTTTTTCGCGGTCGATCTGGAAGGTTTCATCGGTGGTGAAGTCGAACTTGCCTTTGAGCAGCTCACGCGAATACGCGAAACGCTCGTTGAAGCGCTGCTGGTACAGGCTGTACATGGAAAACGGCGTGGCCAGGTTTTCAGCCTTGATCGCATCGTCGAGCCTGGTGCGGATCGGCTCGAAGCCGTCGATATCGCTCTGCAGAAAATGCAGGCGGTCGCTGTCGAGCGACTTGAGGTAGCGGTCGAAAATCTTGTCCGACATCGCATCGTCGAGCGGGGTGACCTTGTAATGGTGGCGTCCGAAGACCGTGGCGGCCCAGGCGGCGGCCTGGGTTTGCGTGGCAACCGGCTTGAGCGGCGTGGTGCCGGCTTTGGCAGGCTGGGCAACCGCCTTGACGGGCTGCGGGACTGCCGCTTGTGTCGTCGCGGCAAATGCCAGTGCGACCATCAACATGTGCTTCTTCATTCGTTGTCTCTCCGAGCGGGAACTGGTGTTATCTGCGGGCGAAACCGTGCAGTGCAAGGGCGCCCAGCCGCTAAATCGGCTACTGCTTCCGATTCTAACAGGATAGTGGCATAACACAGGGCGAGCCACGCAGCGGCGCGAAACCGAGCTTACGGGCTGACGGCGCTACAGCTTCATGGATTTACAAATTGAAACAGGTGCGGCCGGAAGTGGAACACCGTCCAGGCCGCACCGCCGATGATGAACAGATAAGGCCAGGACCGCAGCGCGATGCGCCAGTCGACCATCGACGGCCAGAACGAGAGGAACTGGGGCGCCAGCGCCAGCGCGATGAGCAGGTCGCGCGGGTCGAACTGCCAGGCCTGGCGCGTGCGCCACCAGGCCACGCAGAACGGCAGCAGCACAATCACCAGCGGCGCCAGGGCGGCCGGGGCGGCGTTGTACCAGCGCACCCGGGTCAGGGTGACCGAGCCGAGCTCCCAGTGGCGCCCGACCCGGCGCGGGATCACGGTAAACGAGGCGGGCCGTGCGCCGGTCAGCAGGCCGGCCACGAAATGGGCCAGTTCGTGGCAGAGGGTGCCGGCCACGGTGAACAGGAAAAAGAAGGGATGGGCCCCGGCCAGCACCCGGATCACCAGCGCCAGCGCGACCGAGGGCGCGAGGTAGAGGAGAATGTCTTTCATGATGCGGGAAATTGTCCGGCGTTCATCGCCAAACTTATACCATAGACCAGCCCGGCAAGACGCAGGCATGGTATCGTGCGTCCCCTTACGCCGCACTGCGCCATGCCGATGTTTACCACTATCCGCCCTACCACCCCCAATTCGCCGGCGCTGAATGCGCAACTGGCCGACCTGGCGCATGCTCACAGCGAGCTGATGGCCGCCGTGCTCGGCGCAGTCCAGCCGGGCATGGCCACCGCCGACCTGGCCGCCATGGCCCGCGAACAAGCGAAGACACGGGGAATTGGCCTGACGATGCGCACCAAGATGGGCTTTCCCGACGATATATCGGTGTGCCTCAATACGCAGGCGCGCAACCGAACCTGCCGCCGATGATCGTGAAGCCGAAACGCTGGTTCGGCACCGACCATGTACTGACCGAAGGCACGGTGCTGTCGCTGTTCGTGCTGGCCCATGAGGGCAAGCCGACGCTGAGGGAGCGAGGCGATGGCTGGACCATGCTCGACCGCCAGGGTGGCCTGTCGGCGGCCTTCAGCCACATGGTGCGGGTGGCGAGTGCGCCGCAGGTGCTGACCGGGTCGTATCCCCTGCACGCCCGAAGCCTAGCAGCCTGTCGGACTTGGGGAGTCGAAGCGAAAAAATAGCTGGGCGAGGCCAGATTTTGACGATTTCGCAGCGCCAATAGCGAGTTATTGGCCGAGAAAGCGGCGAAATATGGACCGTCCCAGGTATTTTTGCAGCCGACGATCCCAAGTCCGACAGGCTGCTAGTAAAACTGGCAATCCCAGCGCCACTGGCCATCCGGCGCGCGGAAGAAGTAGCCGACGCCATTGTCGCCCCACATCCAGCCGACCTTCTCTTCCGAGCCGACCTGGAACACAAAGTCGTGAAGGCCGACGCCGTGCTGGATTTCGTACGGATAACCGCCCACTTTGGTGCCGGTATAGCGCGTAAAACCGTCGAAAAACGCGTCGGTCGCGGCCTCGTCGTCATTGACCGCAGCCAGGTCGACGATTTCCCAGCCCCCCTCCCAGCCGGGCGCGTCGTCGTCCACCCTGGCCCAGCGGATGGGAAACGGTTTGACGGGTTTCGTTAGCTCCGGCAAAGGAACCAGGCCGTCGAGGCGCGCGTACTCCCGGATCAGCCATCCTTCGCCGTGCGGCAAATCGAAGGGATGGCGCGATTGGTTGTGGAACAGCACCAGCAAGGCGACGTCGCGCAACTGCTCGGGGACGTACGGCAGCTCGGCCACGCGGATTTGTAGCAGCGGGAACATCGGCTTGCCTTCAAACTCGGGCAAGGTTTCATGCGGCAAGCCGACGCCGCGCCCGAACCAGGACGTCAGCGGGTCCTGCGGCGGACGAAAACCGCCAGCCGTGGCCAGCGCGGCACTGCGCAGGTGCTGGCGCAGCTCGTCCAGTTGCGCGCGGGCGGCGGGATTCATGCTGCGCCGTAGCGCTGTTCCAGCGCTGACACAGCGCGTGCGCCGTTCTCGGACAAAAAACCGCCTTTCGGTATCCAGACCACGTCATCCCCTTTGCACAAATGAATATCCCCGGTGACACAACCGCGATGTAAAAACAGCGCGGCGGCATCAGCGGGGACAAAATTGGATCACGGGTTCGCCAGCCCGGCCCGATAAGGGCCGGACGGCATCAAATCGTTCTATTTATAGAACGCTTCGACCGTGCCTTTGAGTTTGATCAGCATCGGATGGCCCTTGCGGTCCAGTGCTTTGCCGGATGGAATCTTGATCCAGCCTTCGCTGATGCAATATTCCTCGACATTCAGGTGCTCTTTACCGTTGAGCTTGATGGCGACGTCGCGTTCGAACGCCGCTTCATTGTGAAAAGGGCTGCGCGGGTCGATCGACAGGCGGTCGGGCAATGGGGGGAGTGTAGTGGTATCGTTCATGGACGAATTATCCCCCAGATCGGCGGCGAGTACAACGCTCTTCGGTGGCGCCTTTTGCGCCAATGGCAAGTATGGCATCATGCGCCTTTCGGGCGAACTGCCCAACTTAAAAGGAAATCATGACAGCACTGACACGTTTCAGCGATGCGGAAGACGCCCTGCACGAGGGTCGCCACGACGAGGCGCTGCAAGGCTTTGTCTGGTTCTACCAGCACGCCCTGGATGAAGATCCGGCGCTGGAAGAAATGCGCTACTACCTGGTCGGCATGTGGGCCGAACTGGGCCGGGCCTACCCCAAGGCGCTCGACGCGCTGCGCACCATCCGCGCCGACAAGGCCGCGGCCCTGCTGGCCGGCGCCAACGACCGGGAAGCGTTCTGGGATATCGTCATCATCGATTCGGAACTCGGCGATACGGCGGCGACCTATCAGTTCTACAAGGCGCTGGCCGCAGCCTCGCCGGTATTTGCCGCCGACTGCGCGCTCATTGCCATGCCGGCCATTGTGGAGGCGCGCGACTACGCCCTGGCGGCAAAACTGATGCCGCCGGCCGAGCCGTTCGTGCGCGAGATGGCGCGCGTGCTCGAACAAGACATCGCGGCAATCAAACAGCGCCCGTTCTCGCACTTACCCGAGCGGCGCGCCGAAATCACGACCTACGTCAGCGAAGTCCAGCGGGTACTCACCGTTTTGGCCGGCAATGGCGAGCTTGAGGACGCGGCCCGTATCAAGGTGCTGGCGGTGGGCCTGATCAAAAGCCCGTCCGTACGCAGGGATGTCGCGGCCGGATTGAACAAGCGTTCCAGGGCGCGGGTTTCCTGACAGCGCCAGCGGCGACCCGGGCGCTTCACACTGCCGCGTAAGCGTGCAGCAGCGCGTCCTGGTTCGCCGCTTCCGCAATATGCAGCAACACCGTTTGCTTGAGTGCCACCACCGGATGCGCCGCGTCGTACTTGCAAAAGCCGAACACCTCCTCGATCGGATCGTCCGCATGCCATGAAGTGGGAATGAAATGCTGGTCGGGGATATCGCCGAAGTCGAACGCTTCGATATTGGCCATATCGACCGCGTCGTCCCAGGAACTGCAATCGACGCCCCAGGCGATCATGTAGCGGCAACCGGACTTGACGATCCAGTCGCTCACCTGCGATTGCCATTCGGGCGCGACAGCCGCGTCGGCGATGACCACCATTTTGTACGGCGCCGGCTGCACCCGCCCTGTGGGCAGGCTGCCGGGCGCCAGATGAATATAGGTGACAGGATGGGACATGCAAACACCTCCTTACCCTCGGGCCGTGTCAGCCCGCGTAAAAACACCGGCCGCAGGCCTGGCGGTATTGCTCGTTGCCGCCAATGGACACTTGCTCGCCTTCCCTGATCCGCTTGCCCTGCTCGTCCACGCGAATGTTCATCGTGGCTTTTTTGCCGCAGGTGCAGATATTCTTCAATTCCTCGATGTCGTCGGCCAGCGCCAGCAAATAGGCCGAACCGGGAAACGGCTCGCCCCGGAAATCGCTGCGCAAACCATAGCAGATGACCGGCACGCCGCGCACCTGCGCCAGCTGGTGCAATTGCTGCACCTGCGCAGTCGACAAAAACTGCGCCTCGTCGACCAGCACGCAGGCTACTTGCGGCACCTCCGTCAGGAAATCGGTTGCGCCATCGAAGATATCGACCTCGCGCTGCGGTCCCAGGCGCGATGTGACCTGCCCCACGCCGTAGCGGCTGTCGATCGCGGCCGTGTACAACTTGACCTGCTGGCCCTGCTCTTCATAGTTATGCGCAACTTGCAGCAGCGCTGTCGACTTGCCGGCGTTCATCGCCGAATACCTAAAATAAAGTTTTGCCACTGCGTGTTCCCACCGATTGAAGCGCGTCATTATAGCAAGCGCGGCGGACGCGCCTGTTGCATCTTAGAGCCTATCTCAGTAGATCGGGGGAAGCTGATGGCGACATGCGCGTAGGCGACATGCGCGTAGGCAATGCATGGCAAGGGAGGGCAAGGCGCGAGGAGGCCGCATGGCTAGCCATGCAACGACGAGGGTATTCCGAAGGAATACCGAGGCCGCACTCGCTTGCCAGGCGTGCCAGCAGCGACTCCGATCTACTGAGATAGGCTCTTAGTATCAGCGGGTGAAATCGACGACCACTTCTACGCGGTCCGCGCCCAGCGCCAGCACATGGCCGCGACTGGCCGCCGACGCCGTCGCCAGCACCACCGCGCCCGCCGCCTTGGCAAACTGCACCGCAAAGCCCCCTACCCCGCCGGCCGCGCCGTGGATCAGCACCTGCCGGCCGGACAGCAGCGGGCCGGCGGCGCGCAATGCCTGCCACGCGGTCAGGCCGGCCACCGGCAGCGCCGCGGCCTACACGTAATCCATCGCCTGCGGCACCAGCGCCAGCCTGTGCGCCGCCACCGCCACCATGTCGGCGTAGGCGCCCAGTGCGCCGAACGGCCCCATGACCCGGTCGCCCGGCGCAAAGTCGGTCACGCCATCGCCGAGCGCCATCACCTCCCCGGCCAGCTCGATGCCGAGGGTGGCCGGCAGCGCAAGGGGGAACACCGCCTGCAGATACCCCTGGCGGATCTTCCAGTCCAGCGCATTGACGCCGGCGGCGCGCACCCGCACCAGCACCTCGCCGGCGCCTGGCGCGGGCACGTCAACCTGGTCGACCCGCACCACATCGGCGCCGCCGTAAGCGTGAATGCGAACGGCGCGCTTCATGCCGCTTCTCCCAGCGCCGGGTAATCGGTGTAGCCGGCCGTGCCGGGCGAATAGAAGGTTGCCGAATCGGGCGCATTGAGCGGCGCGTCCAGGCGCAAGCGCCGCACCAGGTCGGGGTTGGCCAGGTACAGGCCACCGAACACCGCGGCGTCGGCCCGCTGCGCACCGATGGCCGCGTCGGCGCTCTCTTTTACCAGCCCGCCGCCGTGCAGATAAGCGCCGGCGAACAGCGGGCGCAGGGCCGCGTGGTAGTCGAATGAGGTCTTGAACTGGGCCACGTGCAGGTAGGCCAGCTTGAGCGGGGCCAGTTGCCGCACCAGGTAACTGTAGGTCTCCTGCGGCGTGGCGTCGCTGATGTCGTTAAAACCCATCTCCGGCGCGATCTTGATGCCGACCCGCGCGCCGCCCGCCTCGCCGGCCATCGCGGCCAGCACGTCGAGGATGAAACGCGCGCGGTTTTCCAGCGAGCCGCCATATTGGTCGGTGCGCTCGTTGGTGGACGAGGACAGGAACTGCTCCGGCAAATAACCCGACGCCGCATGCAGCTCGACCCCGTCGAAGCCGGCGGCGAGCGCGTTGCGGGTGGCAATACGGTACTCCTCGATCACGCCTTGCACCTCGCTGGTCGACAGTGCGCGCGGCTGCGTCAGTTCGAGCGGGCCGGCGGCGGTATAGACCGTGCCGGCCGGCTTGATCGCCGATGGCGCAAGCGGCGCCGCGCCGCCAGGCAGCATGCTCGGATGCGACATGCGCCCGCAGTGCATCAACTGCATGAAGATCCGTCCGCCCTTGCGGTGCACGGCGTCGGTGACATCCTTCCAGACGGCGATCTGCGCATCGGTATGAATGCCGGGGGTACGCACATAGCCCTTGCCCATCGGGCCGGGAAAGGTGCCTTCGGTGATCAAGAGGCCGGCGTCGGCGCGCTGTTCGTAATACGTGGCGACGGCGGCGGACGGCACGCCGCTGGCGTCGTCGGAGCGCGAGCGCGTCATGGGCGCCATCACGATGCGGTTGGGCAGTGTCAGGTGGCCGAGTTCGAGCGGAGTGAATAAGGTGTTCATCTGTTTCCCTTCTGGCTGAGTGAGAACCCATGGTACATTGCTGCATCAATGAGATAAACAGACAAAATCAGGATATTCTGCTGCATAAATGGAGCAATTGGCATGCAATTACTGAACTACATGCAGCTGTACGTGGAAGTGGCGAAGACCAAAAACTTCCGCAAGGCGGCCGCCACGCTCGGCATGTCCAGTTCCACGCTGTCGCGCAATATCGCCGCGCTGGAAAAGGAAATCGGCGTGCGCTTGCTGCACCGCTCCACGCGCCGGGTCGAGCTGACCGACGCCGGGCAGGCGTACTTCAACCGCTGCCAGGGCATCGTCGAAGAAGCCAACGTGGCGCACGAAGCGCTGCGCGGCGATGTGGCTCGTCCGAGCGGCACCTTGCGCGTCTCGATGCCGGTGGACCTGGCGATCAACTACCTGGCGCCGCTGCTGGCCGAATTCGCCGTCGCCTATCCGCTGATCGACTTCGAACTCGACGCGGCCTCGCGCCGGGTCGACCTGCTGGCCGAGCCATTCGACCTGGCGATTCGCATGGGGCCTGCGCCGACCGCGCCATCGACGCTGGTCGCACGCCAGATCGCGCTGCTCGAGCGCCAGCTATATGCGGCGCCGGCCTACCTCGACCGGGCGCCGCCGCTCGATCATCCGGACGACCTGATACGGCACGCCTTGTGCGCCGCTCCGGGCATCCGGCAGGATGGATGGACCTTGTTTAAGGGCGCGGCCAGCGTCACGGTGCCGGTCAGGGCGCGCTTCCTGATGAACAACGTGGGGTTGAGCCGTGCGCTGGCGGCCGAAGGCGCCGGCATTGCGATCCTCGACGACGTGATCGCGCGCGAAGAACTGGCCTCGGGACGGCTGCTGCGGGTGCTGCCGGAATGGATCCTGGCGCCGATCCCGGTGCATGCGATTACCGATACGCGCCTGCTGTCGGCGCGCACGCGGCTGTTCGTCGACTTTTTGAAGGCGCGCCTGCTAGCGGCTTAGGACGCGCGCAGGGTTGCCGACAGCGGTGGCGCCGGCCGGCACGTCGCGCGTGACCACGCTGCCGGCGCCGATGACGGCGTCGTCACCGATGCTCACACCGGGCAGGATGATGGCGCCGCCGCCGATCCAGACATTGCGCCCGATGCACACCGGGCGGCCCCACTCCAGTCCCGCTTTACGCTGCGCCGGGTCGCGCGGGTGGTCGGCCGTGTAAATCTGCACGGCCGGGCCGATCTGCGTGCCCTCGCCGATGGACACGCTCACCACGTCGAGAATGACGCAGTTAAAGTTCAGGAACACGTCTTTGCCGAGGTGGATGTTGTAGCCGTAGTCGCAGTGGAACGGCGGGCGGATCACCGCGCCCTCGCCCACCGCGCCGAACTGCGCGGCCAGCAAAACGCGGCGCGCCGACGCCGACTCGCCCAAGGCGGCGTTGTAGCGCACCATCCACGCCTTGGCCGCCGACTGGTCGGCCTGGATTTCCGCGTCGCCGGGGCGATACGCTTGGCCGGCCAGCATTTTCTGTTTTTCGCTCAAAATCACGTTGCGCTCCTATTGGCCGGGATGGTATTTGCGTTCGAGGTGCTTCTCGATATCGGCTTTGTAAAACAGGACATCCTTGAACTGCCCCTTGCTGTACATCTCGGCCTGGTCGCTGAAATGCGGCGAAGCCGGGTTGCCGCTGTTGCCGCCGGCCAGAATGCTTTTGGCGCGCACGCGCGGCCCGAACTCCACGACCGCCACGAAACTGGTGCCACGGTCGCCGTAAATGCGCTTCGTCGTTTGCGGCGCCACCATGCCGAAGGCGGCCAGCGAACCCCAGTTGGCCGACGCGAACGCCACCGGATAACTCGGCTTGGCGTCATCGTACTGCTGCCGTACGTCGCCGCTGATGCGCTGGAAGCGGTTGATCTCGCCCCATGGCGTTTGCCAGGCGCCAAAGTCCGTCTCCAGCCTGGCCGTGGCGCGCACCAGCGCTTGAAGGCGCTCGGCCGGCGCCAGGGTGTCGCGGATGTAGTCGAGCGTCGGCACGCCCTTCGCCTTGGCGGCGGCGGACGCATGCGCGACCATCTCCTGGCCCCAGTAGACGGCCAGCGAGGTCGGGACCGAGTCGACGCCGTAGCGGCGGTCCCACGCGCGCAAGGCGGCCATTTGCGGCGCCAGCTGCGCCTTGAGCGCGTCGCCTGCGGGCAGCTCGTCGTAGGCAGCGGCAAGGGATGCGATCAGCGGGTCGAAGGCGGTCAGGTGGCTGTCGTACGCGGCGGCGATCAGGCTGTCGAGCGTGAAATCCTTGCGGTTTTCCAGCACGGCCACGGCATGCAGGCCGCGCGCGTTTTCCGGCAAAGACCACATATATGCAGGATAGTCCTGCTGGCGCGGACTGTTCGCACCCGCCGCCGCGAACGGCCAGTTGTTGGTGTTCTGGATCCAGCCGCTGGCCGGGTTGAGCAGCGTAATGGTTTCGTCGATGGCGTGCAAGCCTTGCCATTCGGTGGCCGGATTGCTGCCGTCGACGGGCTTGTTCCAGTCGAAGGCGGTGTCGCGCTTCGGCACAAAATTGCCGTGGAAGTAGGCGATGGCGCCGTCGGCATCCGCATACACGGTATTGTTCGACGAGTTGGTGCGCAGCTCCATCGTCTTGCGGAACGCCTTGTAATTGCGGGCCTTGGTGCGCATGTACGACTGCGTGAGGGCCTTGAGCGGCTCGTCCATCAGCTTGACCGCAACCCACTTGCCGCCCTGCGCGCGCACCACCGGCCCGTGGTGGCTGAAGTAGGCGGTGACGCTCTTGCTGGCCATGCCGCCGGCGCTCTTGTAGGGCAATGTGATCTTGACTTCGCGCAGGGAGCGCTCGCCGCCGCCGTACTGGTAGACGTACCTGCCATCTTTTTCGGTCACCGTTTCGAGGTACTCGTCGATCACGTCGCCGCCGCCCGAGGTATGCATCCAGCCGGCTTTGTCGTTGAATCCCTGGTAGACGAAGAACTGGCCCCAGGTCACGGCGCCGTAGGCGTTCAGGCCCTGGTCGCTGACGACATGGACTTCGGGCCGGAAGTAGAACGAGGTGTGCGGGTTGATCAGCAGGAGCGCGCGCCCGGATGCGCTCAGTTTGGGGGCGATGGCAAAGCCGTTCGAGCCGCGCGGTTCGCGGTCGAGGGCATTCGGGGCCTCGGCCAGCGCCAGCGCGCTCTTCTTGCCGTAAAACTGCTCCAGCTCCTTGAGATTGATCGACTCGATATCGCCGCCGATGCTGCCTTCGCTGAACGCGAGCGCCATCCACGGCTCGAAATGCGTGATCAGCCTGGGCTTGACCTCGGGATGAGTGTGCAGGTAAAAGTTCAGGCCATCGGCAAAGGCGACCATCAATTTTTTAAGCCACGCCGGGCTGGCCGCGTATCTGGCCCGCATGTCGCCCGGCGTGATGAACATCTTCATGCGCAGGTCGCGCCAGATTTCCGCCTCGCCTTCGACTTCGGCCAGGCGCCCGAGCGCGTTGATGTAATTGAGTTCGACCCGGTTGAAATCGTCCTCCGCCTGCGCGTACAGCAGGCCGAAGACGGCGTCGGCGTCGCTCCGGCCGAAGACGTGGGGAATGCCCCACTTGTCGCGCATGATGGTCACGCGCTGCGCTGTCTTGTGCCAGCGCGCCTGTTCGGGCGTCACAGCTGATGGCACGCCGGCGCGCTTGGCCGGTGCGGCGCCGGCGGGCAGCGCGCTGGCGATGGTGGCGCAGCCAAGCAGTGTCGAAACGAGAAAGGGTCGAAACATCGATGCATCTCCTGACGATTTTCAATAGCGGGTTGCGCCCCCGCGCGGCTACGCGGCGCTCTCGCCCAGGGCCGCGAGGCGCTCCCTGAGGGCCTGGTTCTCGGCGCCCAGGGCATCGACCTTCTCGCGCAGGGTTGCCACCTGGGCGCGCAAGTCGGCTTCGGCGTCGGCCGGCGGCTCCTTGGGCGGACGGCTTGACGCCTTCTGTTCGCGCACCTGGCGCGCCGCCTGTTGCAATTCCTTGCGCCCGCCGGCCACCGCCGCGATCTGCACCGATTCCGGCAGCGACGCCACGTTGGCGGCGGCGTTGATCGAGATCGTCCCCGAGCGCACCGCTTCAACCAGCTGCGGCGTGGCCGCCTTCTGGATGCGTTCAATCTGGCTGATGGTATTGCTCGACACGCGCGCGGCCTTGGCCACGTCTTCGCGCGTGTTCCAGGGCGGCGACTCGGGCGCCTTGGCCGCGTCGGGCGCGGCCTGCGCAGCTTCCGGTTCGGCGGCGCGCTGGGCCACGCGAGCGGCGACGATATCTTTTTTGCGCAGCGCCAGCACGCCGCGCTGGTAGTCCGACACGCTGCGGCGCGCCAGGTGGTTATCGATCATCCACAGCATGACGTCGTCGAGCGAGGCGAAGGTCGCGTTCTGCACGGTCTTGAATGCGATGTGGTGCTTCTGGCAGATTTCGTAGCGATTGTGGCCGTCGATCAGCACATCGTTCCACAGCACCAGGGCGTCGCGGCAGCCCTCGGCCAGCAGGCTGCGTTCGAGCGCGGCGTATTCGTTGGCGGTGAGCGGGTCGATGAAGGAACGCAGTTCCTCGTTGATAGTGATGTTCAATTCGTGTCCTTGTAAGTACTGCGGCGGGCCGGACTGCGGCGCGCCGCCACGAATGCTACACCATACCGCTGGCGAGGGGAATGGAACGGGCGCGCAGTTGCGAATGGCCCGTTTCAACGATAGCTTGCTTGAAACTGGCGATGACGCCGGATATCGCTTCGTCACGTACGCAAGGAGCGTACAAAGCGGGAAATTGATCAAGTCCACAAAGTCGTTTTGCGGAAAAGGAGGCGGAGCTTTGATCTAAGCAAAACCCCGCCATTGCTGGTGCCCGGAGCCGGAATCGAACCGGCACGCCCTTACGAGCACGAGATTTTAAGTCTCGGGTGTCTACCAGTTTCACCATCCGGGCAGCGGGCGAGATTCTAGCACAGGAAATGGTCGATACGGCCACTTTTCCCGCGATCACCACGCCTGCGCGCCTGCGCATGGCGAACAGGAATGCGTGTCCGTTATGGAACCGACAGGCGTTTTACTGGTCTGACAAATGACAACTGGCCACCCCGGCCGGCGCAAACGCGATGCGAGAACACGATGATGGATAACCCTTATGCCCCGCCCCAGGCGACCGATGGCACCACTACCGGCGACACCAGGCTGAGCCCGCCGCTCTGGAATCCAAGCGCGGCCGTTGCGTGGTGCCTGCTGTTCGGTATCATGTTCGGTTCCTGGATTCACATGAAAAACTGGCAAATGCTGGGCCAGCCCGCCAAGGCGGCGGCGTCGAAACGCTGGCTGATCGGAAGCGCGTTGCTGTTCCTCGTGTCGTTCACGCTGGCGTTCGCCATGCCGGAGTCAGGTCCGGTTGGCACGTTTAACTTCTTCTTCGGCTTTGCGGTCATCATCGCCTGGTACTTCATCAGCGCGCGCGACCAGATCCGCTTCGTCGCCACGACGTACGGCAAGAACTACCAGCACCGGAGCTGGGGCACGCCATTGCTGTATGGCTTGCTGGTCATTATCGGCGTTGGCGTCGTCGGGGCCATCGCAGGGATCGTCGCGGCGGTTGCGAACCGGGCGGCGTGACCGTTCTCCCGACCGCTCCGGCTTCCTGCGCCGGTGCTGGCGCGAAAGAACATGATCACTGCGAACGAATAAAGTTAAATTTTGCACAAGTCATCTGATAACATACCATTTCTCGTTGTACAACATTAGAGGGATGGACATGGATCAGCTTATTCGCAAGACATTGATTGCCAGCGCCAGCGCGCTGCTGGCCTGCAGCGCCGCGACACCGGCTTTCGCCGCTGATTGGCCGAGCGGGTATACCAAGTGCGCCGCCGAGAGAGAGACCTGTGTGGTCGGCGCCGCCAAGCGCTCGGTGTCTTACGGCGCAAGCAACAAGTGGGTCACGAAAAGCCTCTCCGGCAATGTGGCGTGCAATAACGCCACGTTTGGCGACCCCATTGCGGGCAAGAAGAAATATTGTGCGATCGGTCCGGTGACGCCGACGCCTACCCCGACTCCTACCCCGACTCCTACCCCGACGCCGACGCCAACGCCGACTCCTACTCCTACCCCGACGCCGACTCCCACGCCAACGCCGACCCCGGTGGTCGACAATGGCACCACGACCACCGTCTGGGCCACTGGCTGCGACAGCAACAAGCCCGCCACCACGCCGGGCACCTGGACCGCAGGCGGCCCCTCCCCCGACCGCCCGAACTACAAACTGGTCAAGGAATCGGCGCACTTTGCCTTCTATTCCGACGAAAAAGTTTCCGACACCGACCTCAACCTGGCGGTCACCACGCTCGAAAACACGGTGTGGCAGAACCTGTTCAACAGTAATCTGTTCATGCCCGAGCCGTTCTACAACACGGCCACCAAGATCAAGCCCTCGATCCACATCCACTCCACCGACGGCCTGACTGCCGGCGGCTGGGCGCGCGACCGGGTCGGCATGTGGATCGGGCCTGGCGCCCTGAAAGACCACTGGGGCCTGACCCACGAATTCACCCACGCCTGGCAATATTGGATGGCGTACAACGGCGGCCTTGGCTGTCCCGACTCGAACACCTGCGGCTGGATCGCCGAGAGCCACGCCAACTACACGCCGCACCAGCTTCCCGAGTACAAGAACGAAGCTCACTGCTCCGAGATGCTGTCGAACGCGCCGCACCTGTACCTTGGTTCAACGCGCGACCGCTACTGCAACTGGCAGTTCATGGAGTACCTCAAGGACAAGCAGTGCCCGGTCGCGACCAACCAGATCTGGACCACCCCCGGTCCGGACCCGTTCACCAACATCCAGAAGTCACGCGGATGGAGCATATCCCAGCTCAACGACTTTTTCGGCGATTGGGCCATGCACAACGTGACGTGGGACTACAAGGCCACGCCCGACGCCTTCCGCAACGCTTACGGCAACATCACCCAGACCGACAAGTCCGAGCGCATGCACCGCCTGATGCCGCTCGAGGCGCTCGACCCCAACTGGACCGGCAACCGCCGCTTCGTCTCGCCCCACTACGGCGCACCGCAGCGCTTCGGCTATAACGTGGTGCGCCTGTATCCGGCCAGCGGCGCCAGCACCATCACCGTCAAGTTCCGGGGCGTGAACCAGCCCGGCTCCGACGCCGACTTCCGCTGGGGCCTGGTGGCCACCAACGCGCAGTTCACCGCGCCGCGCTACAGCGCCTTGCAAAAAGGCCTGGACGGCAACCTGACCTACAAGGTCAATCCCGGCGAACCGCTGTTCCTGGTAGTGACGGCCACGCCGTCGTTGTTCAAGACCATCGTTGCCGAACAGGAGTACGGCACCATCTGGCGCTATCCGTACATGATCGAACTGGCGAACGCGTGGCCGCAGGGTTTCCAGAACGGCCAGCGCGATCCGTGCCCGGCCGGCACGGCGCGTCACGCCAACGGCGGCGGCTGCGCACCATCGACGACGCCGGCCAGCGTGTTCGTCGGCCCTTACGCGACGGTCCTGGCGGGCAATTCGGTCACCGGCAATGCGCGCATCGAAGACCAGGCCATCGTCGCCAACGGCACGGTATCGGGCGGCACGGTGGGCGCTTTGAGCATCATCGGGGAACGCGGCAACAACGGCGACAATGCCTTCATTGTCGGCGGCTCGGCCCAGGTGCGCACCACCTTCTACCCATTGGGATTCTTCGAACGATCCCAGGTCGCATCGGGCAGCCTGAACCTGTATGGCGATGTGGAATACCGCGGCGAAGGCCTGAATCTGAGTTCGGGCAATCGCTCGGGCTTCGTCGATGCCGAGTCGCGCGTGGGACAGGCGACCGACATCAACACCAAGGTGCGTCCGGTGTGGCGGCCTTGACCGGCCCAGTGTAAGAGCGATGTACCTTGCCCGGTCGCGCTGGCGCGACCGGGCGTGCCGTCGCTTGATTACATCTCGGCGCTGAAAATGACGAGCAGGCCTTCATCCAGCGCATTTTCCACCACCTTGAGCACGCTGCGCAGGTAGGTGAACAGGTAGTCGGCCGTGTCGCCCTCGTCGCCCCACACATTGGTGTCGGCATACGGGCTGGCGCTGACGTAATCGCGCGCCAGCGCCTTTTCGATATCGTCCTCGGACAGGTGGCCGAAGTCTTCCGCCTCGTAGGCGATCATGGGATTGGCCTTGAGGGCGTCGAACAAGGCATTCATCTGGGTAATGACGGCGCGCTGCTTGTCGGCGTCGAGCACCTCGACCAGCGTGGTGCCGTACTCGCCTTCGAAGGCGTACTGCTGGCCGCTGTCGGTCAGGAAGGACAATGCCGGAAAATCGAAGGCGGCCAGGATGTTCCCGAAATAGTAGATCGCGTAACCGCTGCGCGTGCTGCCGAAGACGTGATGCAGCTTGTCGGTGCGGGCGCAGGCAAGCGCGCCTGGACCGCGCGCCAGGGCCTCATAATCGTCGGCGCTGGACAATACTGGCGGAACGCTCGCGGCAGGCGCCGAAAAGATGCGGGTTTCGGAGGTATGGGACATGGCGGGGTCTCGGAAGGACAGTAAACGGCGTAGCCGGCGACAACGCCAACTATACCGCAGCAAGCGTGCCGGTGAACAGCGCCCTTCGCCCAGCCGCGTGCTGGATTGTCATCCCAACATAGTTGTTGAACTTACTCAATTGTTGAGCTAGCATTGGCTCGCGGCACTCATGAAATTTTACTACATGATTTCGCCACCGCGCCCATGCAGCCCGAGGACCACACTCGCGCGCACCATATGACAAGAACGAGACAGCCCCATGCACACAGCCATGAACACGACGGAGATCTTCCTCCTCGCGATGCTCCTGATCTTCTCCATTCCCTACCTGATCTGGCGCGTTTTCAAGACCGATTACTACGCCCCGCTGGTGGTGGTGCAGATCATCACCGGCGTCTTGCTGGGACCGGGCGTGATGGGTGCGGCGTATCCGGATTACTACAAATTCATCTTCAACCCCTCCGTCATGCTGGCCATGAACGGGATCGCCTGGTGGGCGGTGATGATCTTCGTGATGATTGCCGGCATCGAGCTCGACCTCAAACAAGCCTGGGCGCACCGGCGCGAAACCACCATCACATCCAGCCTGGCGCTGAGCGTGCCGCTCGTCTTCGGCGCCGTGGTGGCGGCCGGCATGCTCGGCTACGCCGGCTGGATCGGACCGAAAGCGATGACCTGGCAATTCGTGGTCGGGGTCGGCATGGCCTGCGCGGTGACGGCGCTGCCGATACTGATCCTGCTGATGGAAAAGCTCGATATCCTGCGCCAGCCGATCGGCCAGCGCATCCTGCGCTACGCCAGCCTGGACGACATCGCCATCTGGGGCGTGCTGGCCCTGATCCTGCTCGACTGGAACCGGGTCGGACGCCAGCTCGGCTTCCTGCTTGCCTTCGGCATCGCCACGGTCCTTTACCGCCGCCTGATGGTCTGGTTGCCGGAGCGCGACCGCTGGTATGTGGGCCTGATCTGGCTGGCGCTGTGCGGTTTCGGCGCCGACTGGGCCGGGCTGCACTTCATGGTCGGCGCGTTCCTGGCCGGCGCGGTCATGGACGCGCACTGGTTCGACCAGGCCAAGATGGACCTGATGCGCCCCCACGTACTGCTGGCGATCATGCCGGTGTACTTCCTCAGCACGGGGCTGCGCACCAACTGGGACATGGGCAGCGCCGCCGTGTTCATTGCGGCTGGCGTGCTGCTGGTGGCCTCGGTCGGCGGCAAGCTGATCGGCGCGCACATCGCGGGCCGCATCCTCAAATGGAAAAAGGGCGAAGCGGGCATTATTGGCTGGCTGCTGCAGACCAAGGCGCTGATCATGATCATCTTCGTCAACATCCTGCTCGACAAGCAGATCATCACCAGCGAGACCTTCACCGCCCTGCTGCTGATGGCCATAGCCAGCACGATGCTGACGGTGCCGGTGGTGTATCCGAGGCTGCAACGGATGAAAGAACTCATTTTCCGCAACACCTGACGGCCAAAACGCCTACAACCGGGGTCAGAGCTTTAATGAGAAACATTTAACATTCGATGCAGGCCGCTGCCGATGTTGGCGCTGGTGAACTGGCCTGTGTATCGCTGCGTGCGTCCTTAAGAACGCCATTGCTGGCGTTTCGTCGCCGCCGATTTAACAATGTTGCTAGTTAAAGCTCTGACCCCGGTGTGAAAGCTCGATGTGAGAGGGTTCGAGGCGGGGGGAGGCTGTGCCCGGTCAGGAAACGTTGGATGATGGAAAGGCCGGCGCGGGCAATTTGCATTAAGATGCTGCCATTCCGTCTACCGGCTTCGTCGGGCCGTTGCTGCATCATGAAACTTTACGAGGCGCTTGCGCGCGATATTTCCGAGTCGATCCTGAGCGGCGCGCTGCAGCCCGGCGACCGCCTGCCGTCCGTGCGCAAAACCAGCGCCAGCCGCGGCGTCAGCCCGGCCACCGTGTTCGAGGCCTATTACACTCTCGAAGCCCAGGGACTGGTGCAGGCGCGCGAGCGCTCCGGCTATTTTGTCAGCGTCAGCGCCGGGCGCCTGCCGCCCGAGCCCGATACCGCCTCGCGCCCCGCCGAAGACGCGCTGCCACTGGCCATGAGCGAGCGCGTGTTCGACCTGCTCGAAACCACCATGCGGCGCGATGTGGTGCCGTTCGGCTCGGCCTTTCCGAGCCCGCTGCTGTTCCCGCTGGCGCGCCTGGCACGCTTGATGAGCACCAGCGTGCAGCAGCTCGATCCCTGGGCCAGCGTTGACGATCTCACCCCCGGCAACGCGCGCTTGCGGCGCCAGCTGTCGCTACGCTACCTGATCGATGGCATGACGGTGCACGCCGACGAGATCGTCGTCACCAACGGCGCGCTCGAAGCGCTCAACCTGTGCCTGATGGCGGTGGCGCGCCCCGGCGACGCGGTGCTGATCGAGTCGCCCGCGTTCTACGGTTCGCTGCAGGCGATCGAGCGCCAGGGCCTGGAGGCGATCGCGGTGCCAACCCACCCGCGCGACGGCATGGACCTGGCCGCAGCCGAACGCGCGCTCGAACGGCATCGCCCCAAAGCCTGCTGGCTGATGACGAACTTCCAGAATCCCCTGGGCAGCCTGATGCCCGACGAGAAAAAACGCGACCTGGTGCGCCTGCTGGCGCGCTACCAGGTGCCGCTGATCGAGGACGATGTCTTCGGCGAGCTGTATTTCGGCGCCAAGCGCCCGCTGCCGGCCAAGGCCTTCGATAGCGAGGGCCTGGTGATGCACTGTTCGTCGTTTTCGAAATGCCTGGCGCCCGGTTACCGGGTCGGCTGGGTGGCGGCCGGCCGCTTTACGCGCCAGGTGGCGCGCCAGAAGCTGGCCAGCACCCTGACCACCTGCGCGCCGGCCCAGGGCGCGCTGGCGCTGTACCTGGAAAAAGGCGGCTACGACCGCCATCTGCGCCTTTTGCGCCACACCCTGGCGGCGCAGCAGGCGCAGTTCATGGACGCCGTGCGGCGCCACTTCCCCGACGGCACGCGCGTCACGCGCCCCAAGGGCGGCTATCTGTTATGGCTGGAGTTGCCCGGCGCGGCCGATGCGCTGGCGGTGCACGCCGCCGCGCTGGCCGAGGGCATCAGCGTGGCGCCGGGACCGATCTTTTCGCCCCAGCCGGGGTTCGAGAACTGCCTGCGCCTGAACTACGGCCACTTGTGGGACGCGCGCGCCGAGGCGGCGCTGGCCACGCTCGGGCGCATCGTCCACGCACACGTCACGACTTAATCGCGGCCGTCCTTGGTCTGCTGCAGGGTAAAGCCGATCAGGCGCGACACCACCGCCGCCAGGTACATCAGGCCGACGAACATTTCGACGCTGGCCAGCGCGCGCGCGTGCGCCGTGAGCGGAATCACGTCGCCGATGCCGGTGCTCGAGAGCAGCGCGAAGCTGAGGTAGTTGAGTTCGGTCCAGGTGCGCGCGTCGGCGGCGTTGACGGCCGCCGCGTAGGTCCCCGGGTGCAGGGCCTGCAGCAGCACGAACAGGTGCGTGAAGCCCCAGGCGATCAGGGTGAAGGTGGCGCCGGCGGCGAACAGTTCGTCGGTGGTGGCGCGGTGGTCTTCCATCATGTAGGCGATCAGGCTGGCCGCCGCGTAAAAGTAGAACAGCGCTTCGAGCGCGGACGACCAAGGCAGCAGCGTCTCGCGACCGAAGATCATTTGCAGCACCAGCAGCACGATGACCGGCAGGGCGATGCCGGCGCTGACCCACTCGTGCCCGGGCGTGCGCCGCACCATGCGGGTGGTAAATCCGAGCACGATGATGCCGAAGGCATTGAATACCACCAGCCCGCTCGGGGTCGATTCGATGAAGGGATACAGCAGCATTCCGAGCAGCTGTACCAGCAGCAGGATGGCGGACGGGTGGCGGTGGGTGCTGCGCATCAGGTTAAAAGCGTTCATGGTCGACCAGGTTCATACGGACAAGCTACGCATTGTAGACCAGTCAATACGGGCGCTGGCGGGCCTGGGCCAGAAAAAACCGCGCCGCGCCAGGCGCAGCGGGCCAAGGTCAGGAGGCCAGCGCCATGTCTTCCCGATCGGCCTGCGCCATATCGGGTGCCGGTTTGAGCAGCAGCAACTGCCCTTCCAGCACGCGAAACACCAACGGTGCATCGAGCTGGGTCACCTCGCCGTCGATCGCGACCTTCATGCGGCGCCGCCCCACCAGGCCGCGCTGCTTGACGGTCATGCGGGTCAGGCCGAAGGCGTGCAGGTTGGGGGCCTCGCTCAAGCGCCCGAGCGCGCCGCGCGCCAGCAAGGCCAGCATGCCGAACTTGCCCACCGGTTGGGGCGCCAGCGCGGCCAGCTTGCCATCGTCGATGCGCTCGGCCAGCGGGGCGAAGCCGACTTGTTCCATCTGCAAACGGTTGTTGCCGACGAACAGGGTGGGCGTGCGCAGGGTGCGCGTCTTGCCATCGAGTTCGACGTGGATGTGCAGGTGCCGGTACGATCCGAGCACCGTTTTCAGGGCCGACAGCATCGCTACCAGCCGGCTGCGTCCGTATTGCTTCTTGTCGATCTCGCGTTCTTCGAGCAAGGTGGGGTACAGGCCGATGCTGGCGTTGACCAGGAATACGCGCTCGTTGACCAGCCCCACCTGCACCGGCTCCACCCGCGCCGTCAGCAGCGCCCGCACGGCCTCGCCCAGGTCTTCCGGAATGCTGTGGGTGCGGCCGAAATAGTTGAAAGTGCCTTGCGGCAGCACGCCGAACTGGCAGCCGCTCTCGACCGCCTGGCGCGCCACGGTGTTGATGGTGCCGTCGCCGCCGGCGGCAACCAGCACGCCCCCGCTCTGGCACGCGCGCGCAGCCATGTGCCGCGCAATGTCGCCCAGCTCGGCCGCCTGGTCCACCACGGCCAGTTCGAATTCGCGCCCGGCAGCGGTGAGCAGGTCTTCGATGGTGGTGCGCTGGAGTTCGGTTTCGGCGTGGCCGGAACCGGCGTTGAGAATAATATATAGCGGCGCGGGCATGGGGGCTGACGTGGAGTTCAATGATGCCAAACTTTATCACCAGCGTGGAAAATTGCGTTTTCAATACGATAGCGCGGGTGTCCCGAGGGAGATCGTCGCGCGGCATCGGACCACAGCCCCGGCGCGCGCCGCCAGCAAGGCTGACGCTGCCGCCCTTGCGTTCATCCCGATCCGCACGGCGGGGCGCGCGCCGGTTCGTCATCGGCGCAAGCAGCCCGCCGATGCGCCCGGCAGGCCGGTCCTGTATCGTCAAGCCCGCGCCAGGCCGGCGTCAGCCCTCGATCCGCTCCGCAACGGGCGCACCCTGCGTTGCGCGCGGCACCGGCTTGATGCGGGCCAGCACGCCGATCAGCTCGGCGGTGTTGGCCGGCTTGACGAAATAATGGTCGAAGCCGGCCTGCACCGCGCTGGCCTTGTCGTACTTGTTGCCGTAGCCGGTTACCGCGATCAAGGTGGCCGCGCGCGCGTGTGCGGTGGCCCTGAGCCGGCGCGCCAGTTCGTTGCCATCCATGCCGGGCAGGCCGATATCGAGCAGGCAGGCGTCCGGCGCAAAGTTGCCCACGCTTTCCAGCGCGCGCAGCGGATCGT
Organism: Massilia sp. CCM 8734; assembly: GCF_011682155.1. Taxonomy (NCBI): domain Bacteria; kingdom Pseudomonadati; phylum Pseudomonadota; class Betaproteobacteria; order Burkholderiales; family Oxalobacteraceae; genus Massilia; species Massilia sp. CCM 8734. Next base: position 2,447 of record NZ_WHJI01000052.1, on the reverse strand, counting down.
GCTCGACCATGACCACGTGGCCGGCCGATTCCAGCACCATGGCCATGGCGTTGGCGGCGTCTTTGTTGTCGTCGACCAGCATCAGGCGCAAGCCCTCGCCCGCATGGCTGCCGGGTCCGCGACAGGCCGCGCCGGCGCTGCCGGCCAGCGCGTGCTTTTGCAGGTACACCGAAAAGGTCGCCCCGTCCCCCGGCCCCGGACTGGCCGCCGTCACATGCCCGCCATGCAGCAGCACCAGGCTGCGCACCAGCGCCAGCCCCAGGCCGAGCCCGCCCTGCGAGCGGTCGGACGAGCGCTTTTCTTGCGTGAACAACTCAAAAATATGCGGCATCAGCAGCGCCTCGACACCGATGCCGTTGTCACGCACGTGCAACTCGACCGTGTCGCCATGATGGCTGACCTCGAGCGCGATGCGCCCGCCGGCCGGCGTGTACTTGGCCGCGTTGTGCAGCAGGTTGGTCAGCACCTGTACCAGCCGCTTGCGGTCGCCCATCACCGCCACCACCCCCTCGGGCGGCATGTCCAGGCGCAACTCATGGCCGCGCTCGCTGATGAGCGGCTGGGTCTGCTCTACCGATTCCTGCACCACCTGGTGCAGGTCGATCACCTCCTTGTCGAGCACCACCAGCCCGGTGTTGACCCGCGACACATCAAGCAGGTCGTTGATCAGGCTGGTCATATGATTGACCTGGCGTTCGATGATGACACTCGACATCTTCACCCGAGAAATATTGTCCGGCGCCATGCCCAGCAAATGCGCTGCGGAACGAATCGGCGCCAGCGGATTGCGCAGTTCGTGCGACAGCATCGCTAAAAATTCATCTTTGTGGCGCCCCGCCTCGCGCAAGGATTCCTCCGCACGCTTGCGGGCACTGACATCGATCGATACGCCGCGTATGCACCTGGCATTGCCGGCCTCGTCCCCAACCACCGTGCCGTACACCTGCAACCAGACAAGCTGGTCATTGTCCGGCCGGCGCAGGCGCACCACGTCGCCATAGCTTCCATGACATTGGAGTGCCTCGCTGCGCGCAAGTTCCATCCGTTTCAGGTCGTCGGGGTCGAAACAGTGCCATACCTGGCGCATATTGGTCCAGTTGGCGCCGAACAGTTCGGGTGCGTTGTCCGAGAACACCACATCGTTGCTGTCCAGGTCCCAGTCCCACACCACCATGCGCGCCACTGTCAGCCCTTCCTTCAGGCGCAGCTCGCTGTGCTGCAAGGCCTGGCGCGCCATGGAGCGGTCGGTCACGTCGAAACCCTGCACGAAAATGCCGCTGACAGCGCCGTTTTCCAGGATCGGCTGGTACACGAAGTCGATGTAGGCATGGGTCGGCGCGCTCTCGGGCGCCTGGCGCAGTTCGATGCGCAGGTCGCCCGCCTTGTACGGCATGCCGCTGGCATACACGCCATCGAGCAGCTCGACAAATCCCTGCCCCACCATCTCCGGCAGCGCTTCGCGCACGCTCTTGCCGATCAGCGCACGCTGGCCCACCAGGCGCAGGTAGGCCGAATTGACGAATTCAAACACATGCTCGGGTCCGCGCAGGATGCAGATGAAGCCGTGGGCCTGCTCGAACAGCAGGCGCAGGCGCATGGATTCGGCTTCGCGCTGTTCGCGCAGGGCTTGTTCGGCGCGCAGGCGCTGCGAAGTCTGGATCGCTTCATGCCGCTGCGCGTGCTCGCGCTGCGCGATCTGTTCGGTCAGGGCCAGGTTCATGCGCTCGAGCGCGGCTTTGGCCTTGTGCTGGGCGGTTACATCGTTGCACACCACCAACACGCCGTGCACGCCGTCATGGTCCTCGATCGGGCTGTAGCCGTAGGTCCACCAGACATCTTCGCGCCTGCCGTGGCGCGTGACCGGCACCAGCTGGTCTTCGTTCCAGGTGCTGCCGCCGCCGTTCATGACCAGTTCGATCTGGGGGCCGATGATGGGCCAGATTTCTTCCCAGCACTCCCGCCCGCAGCCGCCCAAGGCGCTCGGATGACGTTCCGGCCCCATGGTCTGGCGGTAGGCATCGTTGTAGAACTGCACCAGGTCCTTGCCCCACCACAGGAACATCGGATGCCTGGAGGTAAGGATCAGCCGGATCGTGCTCTTGAGCAACGTGGGCCATTGTTCGGGTGGACCGAGCGGCGTCGCGCTCCAGTCCTTGGCGCGCATCAGGGCGCCGAGTTCTCCGCCGTTGGAGAGGAAGTCAAATGTCAAACGCATCCAGTGCCCGGTAATGGTCGCCGATAATGAGAAGTGGTATGCGCACCGCTGGGGCGCATGCCAGATCGTATCATTATTGTGAAAGCATGCGCCGTCCGTTTTGTCCAATCAAGCAGCCTGTCGGACTTGGGGAGTCGAAGCGAAAAAAATAGCTGGGCGAGGCCAGATTTTGACGATTTCGCAGTGCCAATAGCGAGCTATTGGCCGAGAAAGCGGCGAAATAGGGACCGTC
>NZ_WHJI01000051.1:0-45224 GCF_011682155.1 Massilia sp. CCM 8734 | reverse complement strand
TGTTTCAGCATGGCGGTGCCGGCTTGCAGCAGCATCTGGCTGGTGGTCATCTTCGAGCTTTCGCTGGCGAAGTCGACGTCCATGATGCGGCCGGTGGCGGCCTTGCTGTTGGTGCTGATGTTCGACAAGTTGTTGTACACATGTTCCAGGCGGTTGGCCGAGGCGCCCAGGGACGAACGCACGGTGCCGATCGAGGCGATCGCGGTCGAGAGCTTGTCGATCGTGGTCGAGGCGGTGCCGACGGCGGTCAGCTCGGTGCCGACCGTGTTCGGAGTGACGTAGTTGGCGGTGGTGGCGGTCACGTCGGCCACCAGGGTGGTCATGCTGGCCGACATGTCGACGGTCATTTTTTCGCTGGTGCTCGAACCGATCTGGAACGTCATGGCCGAGGCGATGGTGCCGCCCACGAGCAGCTTGGCGCCGCCGAAGGAAGTGTTTTTCAAAACGTTGTTCAGTTCGGTGCCGAGGGCGTCGTATTCCGACTGCATGGCGGTCTTGTCGGCGCCGGTCGAGGAGGCATCGGCCGCTTGCGTGGCCAGGTCTTTCATGCGCACCAGCATGTTGCTCACTTCATCGAGCGCGCCTTCGGCCGTTTGCAGCATCGAGGTCGAGTTCTGGGTGTTGCGCATGGCCACGGCCATGCCGCTGGTCTGGGCTTTCAGGCGGGTGGCGATCTGCAGGCCGGCAGCGTCGTCCATCGACGAATTGATGCGGTAGCCGGTCGACAGGCGGGTCATCGAGGTCGACAACGAACCCTGGGTGCGGTTGATCGAGTTTTGCGCGGACAGGGCGGCGTTGTTGGTGTGAAGGCTCAGCATGGTCAAACTCCTGGATGTTGGGGGTGGAAACTGGTCGGAGCCGCGCTGGTGCCGCTCTTATCACTACAAGGCGACACTTTGATATAGATCATTAAGTGCCACATGGAAATATATTTCGACCTTGCCAATCCGATCACCTTATGGCGCGCGCGGACGTAAAAAAGCCAGCCGGGTGGACGGCTGGCCTTTCGGGGACCCGGCTTGCGGCCGGGCATGCCGTTGATTACTGCAGCAGCGACATGACCATCGAGGACATGCTGTTGCTCTGTTTCAGCATGGCAGTGCCGGCTTGCAGCAGCATCTGGCTGGTGGTCATTTTCGAGCTTTCGCTGGCGAAGTCGACGTCCATGATGCGCCCGGTGGCGGCCTTGCTGTTGGTGCTGATGTTCGACAGGTTGTTGTAGACGTGTTCCAGGCGGTTGGCCGAGGCGCCCAGGGACGAACGCACGGCGCCGATCGAGGCGATCGCGGTCGAGAGCTTGTCGATGGTGGCCGAGGCGCCGCCGCCGGTCAGTTCGACGCCGACCGTGTTCGGCGCGGCGTAGTTGGCGGTGGTCAGGCCGACGTCGGTGACCAGGGTACCCATGCTGCCCGACATGTCGACGGTCATTTTTTCGCTGGTGCTCGAACCGATCTGGAACGTCATGGCCGAGGCGATGGTGCCGCCGACGAGCAGCTTGGCGCCGCCGAAGGAGGTATTGGTCAGAACGTTGTTCAGTTCGGTGCCGAGGGCGTCGTATTCCGACTGCATCGCGGTTTTGTCGGCCGAGGTCGAGGAAGCGTCGGCCGCTTGGGTGGCCAGGTCTTTCATGCGTACCAGCATGTTGCTCACTTCGTCGAGCGCGCCTTCGGCCGTTTGCAGCATCGAGGTCGAATTCTGGGTGTTGCGCATGGCCACGGCCATGCCGCTGGTCTGGGCTTTCAGGCGGGTGGCGATCTGCAGGCCGGCCGCGTCGTCCATCGAGGAATTGATGCGGTAGCCGGTCGACAGGCGGGTCATCGAGGTCGACAACGAACCCTGGGTGCGGTTGATCGAATTTTGCGCGGACAGGGCGGCGTTGTTGGTATGAAGGCTCAGCATGGTCAAACTCCTGGGTGTTGGGGGTGGAAACTGGTCGGAGCCGCGCTCAGTGCCGCTCTTATCACTACAAGGCGACACTTTGATCTAGATCGTTAAGTGCCGCATGGAAATATATTTCGACCTTGCCAATCCGATCACCTTACGACGCGCGCGGACGTAAAAAAGCCAGCCGGGTGGACGGCTGGCCTTTCGGGGACCCGGCTTGCGGCCGGGCATGCCGTTGATTACTGCAGCAGCGACATAACCATCGAGGACATGCTGTTGCTCTGTTTCAGCATGGCAGTGCCGGCTTGCAGCAGCATCTGGCTGGTGGTCATTTTCGAGCTTTCGCTGGCGAAGTCGACGTCCATGATGCGGCCGGTGGCGGCCTTGCTGTTGGTGCTGATGTTCGACAAGTTGTTGTACACGTGTTCGAGGCGGTTGGCCGAGGCGCCCAGGGACGAACGCACGGTGCCGATCGAGGCGATCGCGGTCGAGAGCTTGTCGATCGTGGTCGAGGCGGTGCCGACGGCGGTCAGCTCGGTGCCGACCGTGTTCGGCGCGACGTAGTTGGCGGTGGTAGCGGTCACGTCGGCCACCAGGGTGGTCATGCTGCCCGACATATCGACGGTCATTTTTTCGCTGGTGCTCGAACCGATCTGGAACGTCATGGCCGAAGCGATGGTGCCGCCCACGAGCAGCTTGGCGCCGCCGAAGGAGGTGTTGGTCAGAACGTTGTTCAGTTCGGTGCCGAGGGCGTCGTATTCCGACTGCATCGCGGTTTTGTCGGCTGAGGTCGAGGACGCATCGGCCGCTTGCGTGGCCAGGTCTTTCATGCGCACCAGCATGTTGCTCACTTCGTCGAGCGCGCCTTCGGCCGTTTGCAGCATGGAGGTCGAATTCTGGGTGTTGCGCATGGCCACGGCCATGCCGCTGGTCTGGGCTTTCAGGCGGGTGGCGATCTGCAGGCCGGCGGCGTCGTCCATCGACGAATTGATGCGGTAGCCGGTCGACAGGCGGGTCATCGAGGTCGACAACGAGCCCTGGGTGCGGTTGATCGAGTTTTGCGCGGACAGGGCGGCGTTGTTGGTGTGAAGGCTCAGCATGGTCAAACTCCTGGGTATTGGGGGTGGAAACTGTTCGGAGCCGCGCTCGGTGTCGCGCTCTCATCACTACAAGGCGACACTTTGATCCAGATCATTAAGTGCCGTATGGAAATATATTTCGACCTTGCCAATCCGATCACAGTGCGCCGCCCCTGGACGTAAAAAAGCCAGCCGGGTGAGCGGCTGGCTTGTCGGGGGACCCCGCTTGCGGCCGGGCAGGCCGATGATTACTGCAGCAGCGACATGACCATCGAGGACATGCTGTTGCTCTGTTTCAGCATGGCGGTGCCGGCTTGCAGCAGCATCTGGCTGGTGGTCATTTTCGAGCTTTCGCTGGCGAAGTCGACGTCCATGATGCGGCCGGTGGCGGCCTTGCTGTTGGTGCTGATGTTCGACAGGTTGTTGTACACGTGTTCGAGGCGGTTGGCCGAGGCGCCCAGGGCCGAGCGCACGGTGCCGATCGAGGCGATCGCGGTCGAGAGCTTGTCGATCGAGGTCGAGGCGGTGCCAACGCCGGTCAGTTCGGTGCCGGTGACGGCCACGGCGGCGTAGTTGGCGGTGGTGGCGAGAACATCCGTGCCCAGGGTGGTCATGCTGGCCGACATGTCGACGGTCATTTTTTCGCTGGTGCTCGAACCGATCTGGAACGTCATGGCCGAAGCGATGGTGCCGCCGGCGAGCAGCTTGGCGCCGCCGAAGGTGGTGTTGTTCATCACGTTGTACAGTTCGGTGCCGAGGGCGTCGTATTCCGACTGCATGGCGGTCTTGTCGGCGCCGGTCGAGGAGGCATCGGCCGCTTGCGTGGCCAGGTCTTTCATGCGCACCAGCATGTTGCTCACTTCGTCGAGCGCGCCTTCGGCCGTTTGCAGCATCGAGGTCGAATTCTGGGTGTTGCGCATGGCCACGGCCATGCCGCTGGTCTGGGCTTTCAGGCGGGTGGCGATCTGCAGGCCGGCGGCGTCGTCCATCGACGAATTGATGCGGTAGCCGGTCGACAGGCGGGTCATCGAGGTCGACAGCGAGCCCTGGGTGCGGTTGATCGAGTTTTGTGCGGACAGGGCGGCGTTGTTGGTGTGAAGGCTCAGCATGGTCAAACTCCAGTGTACGGGTGGGAACGTTGGAGCTGCGTTGCTTCGCGCTCTCCCAAGTACAAGACGACCGTTTCATCGAAGTCGTTAAGTGCCGTACGGAAATAATTTGAACGCTGCTCGTCCGGGCTGCGCGGCGCGCCTGGCGGCGGTTGCGGAAACAATCACAAAAATACGCTATTTTCCTTTGTAATTAATGACTTAGCGAATGCGCGACGCACTTGAGGCGCGACAAACCGGCGCTACCGGGCACGCGCAACATGGTTGTTCTTTCATCAACCGGGGCCCATCATGAACCGCACCTTGCCGACCTTATCCGTCTTATTCGCCACCTTGTTGTGCGTGGCCGAATGCGCCATTGCCCAGCCGCCACAGCCAATGCCGCGCTCCGCCAAGGTCTTGCGCGCCGTTCTTGTCAACGGAACAACGCTGGTGATGGATGGCGAGCGCCTCGTTGCGCGCCTGGCCGATGAGAACAGCACGCATTACGTCTATACAGAAGGCAGGCTGTCCAGCATCCACCATTCGGATGGCCGCTTTGCCACCTATTACTATGACGACGAGCAGCGGCTCGAGCGCATCGACTTATCGGACGGGCAGGTGCAGCGGGCGGTGTACCAGGCGGGCGCGCTGGCCTTGCTCGGGAACGAGGCCGGCCAGCGCCTGCACGTCGCGCCGCCGGCGCGCGCGCCCGGGCACACGGCGGCGGCACTGGCCGGGCGGGCGCCGCCGCAGGTCGCGGCCGGCGTCGCCGCCGCCCCGGCCAAGGCCGCGGCCGATTCCCTCAACCACACCCTGATCGCCGTCGCCGGCTGGGAAAAACATAGCTGGGATTGCCGTTTCTCGCCCCAGGAGTTCAGTCTGTGCGGCGGCGGCGGCGATGGCGGGCGCGGCCCCTACGACGGCGGCGGCTGGAGCGCGGACGGCGGCGGCGGCCCGTTCCGGGGCGGCGGCTGGGATGGCGGCGACTTCGCTCCTTACCCGACCAATTTACCCACCCGCATGAGTTGCCTGGCGGCGGCGACCTCGACTTTCGAGATCATGCGCGACCAGGTGTGCTCGATGGTCAAGGACAAGGCCATCTGCACGGCGCAGAATCACAAGCTCTTCGATGAACTCTGGAAAGAGTGCATGGCCACCTATCCCGGTTAACGTGCAACAGAGGAGGACAGACCATGATATCGATCTCTTCGGATGAGCTTGAACGCATGCACCGCGCGATTTTTTCGGTCCAGCGCCTGAAAGGCATGGCCCACGTCCTGTCCGTATGGATGGCGAACGGGACGATGTCGGCGTGGGAGGGCGGGGCGGTCTCGCTGTCCGGCTGCGAAGCGGTGGCGCGGGCCTACTTCGAGGCGCGCCCGGGACGGGCCGCGCTGCCGCAGGCGTATTGCGCGGCGCTCCAGAACGCCGCCCAGCTCGACCAGGCCATGGCCGAGTTCCTGGCCCAAGGCGCGCAGGGCGACCTGGACGCCTTGCTCGAACGGGCGGGCGGGGCGCTCAACGTGCTGGCCGGCGTGATCGACCAGTTGCCCGACTACCCCGCCGCTGCGGACGATGCGCGCGCCCTCAGAAGCGAAGCGGGCCGCTGCCTGGCGCTGTGCCAGGCGCGCTGAGACGCAGGAGGCGGGCGCGCCCGGCTGTGGGGCCGCTGGCGCCCGCAAACGACGGCCGCCGCGGCGGGCGGCGCCATGTTTGCTATGATGCGTCTTTGCGGTGCGAGCGCGCGGCCTTTGTGCGTGCGCGTTCCCGGCGCGGACGCACAAAGGCCGCGCGCCGCCCTGACCGGCACCATTGACATATCCGCAGCCGCGCGGCAGCACGGCTGACATCACAGGTAAAACCACTTGAAATCAACGAATTACCGGGGCAGGAAGCTCTCTGTCGCCCCGATGATGGACTGGACCGACCGCCATTGCCGCAAGTTCCATCGCGAAATCACCCGCCATACCTGGCTGTACACCGAGATGGTGACCACCGGTGCGCTGGTGTACGGCGACGTCGAACGGCACCTGCGCTTCAATGAAGAAGAGCATCCGGTGGCGCTGCAACTGGGCGGCAGCGATCCGGCCGACCTGGCCACCAGCGCCAAATTGGGCCAGCAATGGGGCTATGACGAGATCAACCTGAACTGCGGCTGCCCGTCGGAGCGGGTGCAGAAGGGCGCGTTCGGCGCCTGCCTGATGGCCGAACCGCAACTGGTGGCCGATTGCGTGAAATCCATGCGCGACGCCGTCACCATCGACGTCACCGTCAAGCACCGCATCGGCATCGACCGCAACGAGGAGTATGGTTTTGTGCGCGATTTCGTCGGCACCATTGCCGACGCCGGCTGCACGACGTTCATCGTGCATGCGCGCAACGCGATCCTGAAAGGTCTGTCGCCCAAGGAAAACCGCGAGATTCCGCCGCTCAAGTACGAGGTGGCGTACCAGCTCAAGCGCGAGTTTCCGGACCTGGAAATCATCATCAACGGCGGCATCAAGTCATCCGATGACATCGCGCTGCACCTGGAGCATGTCGATGGCGTGATGCTGGGGCGCGAGGCGTATCACAATCCCTACGTCATGGCCGAGTACGACGCCCGCTTTTACGGCGACGATGCGCCGGTCAAGACGCGCGAAGAAGTGCTGGCCGCGATGATTCCGTATATCCAGGCGCAGCTCGACCTGCACGCGGCGCGCGGCTTGAAGCTCAACAGCATTACGCGCCACATGCTGGGGCTGATGGCCGGGCTGGGCGGGGCGCGCAGTTTCCGCCAGGTGATGTCCGACCCGAAACGGCTGGCCGCCGCCGACCCGCATCTGCTGCTCGAAGCGGCGGCGGGCATGCGCCGCGCAGGCTAATGCCAAGCGTCTGCGCCGCATCGTTCCGCCTTGCACGGGAACGATGCGCCTCCGGGCGCCGTACGCGCGCCCTGTTTTCCTCCTTTCCCCCCGCCGCGCATGACTGGCCTTGACTTGGCATGCGCTGCGCGCTCCCCCCGCGCTGAATAGTTCCATAAAGGAAACTATATTTCAATTGCGTAAAGGTATTTTTGCTTGCTCTAAGGCAAAATAGTCCTCTATAATCGGTGCATCTCTTGTCCATTTTCCAAGCAGCGCCAGCGCCGTTCATGCTGTTGTTATGATGAAACAATTCGTTCTCAAACCAACTTTTTTGCATGCGCAGTCACTGTTTTGATTTATCCTAAATGAAACGCAGATAGCCACCGTTTCTTCAGAGACAGCCCACAGTACCCGCCGTTACCCTAGCTAATCCGATCAATCGTTCCATAGAAAAGACGCGAAATGAATTTATCCAACATGAAGGTCGGCACCCGTTTAGGTCTTGGATTTCTCCTGGTCCTGTCTTTTCTGGTCGCCGTCACGATCGTCGGCATCATCAGCATGGCCCAGATCCAGACGCGCCTGGATAACGTGGTCGGAGTCAACAACGTGGTCACCCGCCTCGTGATCGATATGCGCACCAATGTCAGCGAGCGCATCGTGTCCTTGCGCATCCTGACCCTGATGACCGATTCGGCCGACATGGAACCGGAAATGAAGCGCATCAAGGAACAGACCGCGCGCTACGACGAAGCCCAGAAAAAGCTGAGCGACAAGTTCGCCAAGTCCGCATCCAACGAGGAAAAGAGCTTGCTGGCCCAGATCAAGGAACACGAAGCGCTGGCCATGCCGGCCGTGGCCAAGGCGTCCGAACTGTGGATGGCCGACAAGGCCGAAGACGCCACCCGCGTCATGATCAAGGAAATCCGCCCGGTCCAGAAAAAATGGATGGATGCGCTGGAACAACTCGCCGCCCTCGAAGACAAGCTCAATAGCGCAGCCCAGAAAGACGCCGAAAGCGGCTTCGAAGCGGCCCGCCTGACCATGCTGATCCTGGGTGGCGTGGCGATCCTGCTGGGCGGCATCGCCGCCGTCTTCATCACCCGCGGCTTGCTCAAGCAGCTCGGCGGCGAACCGGACTACACCGCCAGGATCGCCAGCAGCATCGCCCACGGCGACCTGTCGGTGCACATCGACACCAGCCACGCCGACAAGGGCAGCTTGCTGATGGAAGTGCGCGAAATGCGCAACAGCCTGAAAGATATCGTCGGCCAGGTGCGCGGCGGCACGGAAACCATCGGCACCGCCTCGCGTGAAATCGCGGCCGGCAATATCGACCTGTCCTCGCGTACCGAAATGCAAGCGAGCGCCCTGGAAAAAACCGCCTCGGCCATGGAAGAACTGACCTCGACCGTGAAGCAGAACGCCGACAACGCCCGTGAAGCCAACCAGCTCGCGGCCAGCGCCTCGGACGTGGCCCGCAAGGGTGGCGAGGTGGTCTCGCAAGTGGTCGACACGATGGGCTCGATCAACGCCTCGGCCAACAAGATTGTCGACATCATCGGCGTGATCGACGGGATCGCCTTCCAGACCAATATTTTGGCGCTGAACGCGGCGGTGGAAGCGGCCCGTGCCGGCGAACAGGGCCGCGGTTTCGCGGTCGTGGCCTCCGAAGTGCGCAACCTGGCGCAGCGCTCGGCGGCGGCGGCGAAAGAAATCAAGACCCTGATCGGCGATTCGGTCGAGAAGGTCGAGCGCGGCAGCAAGCTGGTCGGCCAGGCCGGCGTGACGATGGATGAAGTCGTCGCCAGCGTCAAGCGCGTCACCGACATCATGGGCGAGATCGCCAACGCCAGCCAGGAGCAGAGCGCCGGCATCGAGCAAGTGAACATGTCGATCATCGAGATGGACAGCATGACCCAGCAGAACGCCGCCCTGGTCGAGCAAGCCGCCGCCGCCGCGCAGAGCCTGCAAGACCAGGCGAGCGAACTGGCGCACGTGGTCAGCATCTTCAAGTTGATCGAAGGCGAAGAGACGCACCTTGTCGCCGCGCCGTCCGTGATGGCGGCGGCGGCGGCGCCGGCCCGTCCGGCCAAGGCAGTTGCGCTGCGCGTGGCCAAGCCGGCCCTGAAGCGTCCGGCCCCGGCCGCCGCCGCCAAGCCGAAAAAGGCGGCCGCCACGACCAGCAACGACGAATGGGAAGAATTCTGATCCGCATCCCGGGCCGGTAAGGACGGGGCGGGCAGTGCGGTTGCCAGCCGCAGCGTCAGCGTCGACGTAACACAGACGCGCGATTGAACGTTACATTAGGGATATTGTATGTGGACCTCTACGCGTTGTACCAGTGTGTTCGCCGGCTTGCTGGTGTGTGGCGCCGCTGCGGCGGCTGAAGTGCCGGCCAGTTTCGATGCCGCCAAGTGCAAGGCCGAGTATCCGAAAGCGTCGCTGATGAACGAGGAACAAGGCACGGTATCGATGTCCTTCCTGGTCGCTCCGGACGGTTCGGTGGTCGAATCGAAGCTGGAAAAAACCAGCGGTTTCAAAAATCTCGACAAGGCCGCGATCAAGTCGATCAGCGCCTGCAAGTTCAAGCCGGGCACCAAGGATGGCGCCCCGGCCCAGACCTGGACCAAGGTCGACTACGCCTGGAAACTCGACTAGCCGCGCGTCCTGGCGCGCCCGGCCGGCCTGGCCGGCCTGGCCGGGCGCCTCCCCGCCAGCGTCCCCGCCGGTGTCCCCGCCGGTGTCAGGTCTGACATTCCGCCGGTGTCAGGTCTGACATTCGGACACGGCCTCGACGTTCCAGAGGCGTATCAATTCACCAAACATCAAACGCATGGCAGAGCTCGTGTCCGAATGTCAGACCTGACACCAGCTGTTGACCTATTGCTAGTGCGCATGTATGTTCCCGCGCATGCACATCAAACTTCTTATTGCCGCCGCTTGCCTGCTGGGGCTGTTCTCGACCATCGGCGCCTCGCTGCCGTATCCGATCCTGCCCCCGCTGTTCGCTTCGGGCGTGGGCAACGGTCTCAATTCCTTCCTCGGGCTGCCGCCCAAAATGCTGTTCGGCCTGGCCCTGACCATCAATCCGCTCGGCTTGTTGATCGGCAATACTCTGCTCGGCCCGCTCTCGGACCGTTACGGCCGCCGCCCGCTGCTGATGCTGACCACCATCGGCGCCGCCCTCGGCCACATGCTCACGGCGTTCGCGCTGCTGCTCGAATCGTATCCGCTGTTTATCGTGGCGCGCTTTGGTACCGGCTTGTTGGAAGGTAATGGCGCCGTCGTGCGCGCCATGCTGGCCGACCGCCTCGAAGGCGACCTGCGCGTGCGCGCCATGTCGTGGCTGAACGGCGCGTTTTACCTTGGCTGGCTGGCCGGGCCGCTGCTGGCCGGCGCCACAGTGGTGTGGGGCATCACAGTGCCGTTCTGGATCGCGGCCGGCGCCCTGGTCATGACCACCGCGCTGGTGGCGCTGGTGCTGCCGCGCGAGGCGCCTTCGCTGGCCACCACCTCGTGGTGGCATGTGGCGCGCCACCAGCACGCGTTTCACTTGCTGCGCCACGCCGACCTGCGCAAGCTGTTCATCGTCCAGTTCGCCTATACCTGCGGCGTGACCGCTTTTTACGAGTTCTATCCCTTGTGGCTGGTGGAGTATCCCGGCTACGGCGCGCCCGGCATCGCCTGGGTCACGGCCGCCCTGTGCGCGGTGATGACCTGCACCGCCGTGTTCGCCGGCCGGCCGAGCCGTTTCGCCCCCTTGCAACGGGCCGCGTGGAGCGCGTTCGCCTGCGCCACGGCGATTGCGGCGGTGGCGCTCGGCCATGTGTGGCTGGGACTGGTGGCGATCGTGCTGTTCGGGATTCCGAACGCGTTCTATAACGCCATCGTGCCGGGCTGGTGCGCGGAGCGCTTCGGCGCGCTGGGGCAGGGCGCGGTGATGGGCTTGCTGTCGACCACGTTCTGCCTGGCCAATATCGTCATGGCCCTGGTCGGCTCGGTGCTGACCCTGCTCGATACGCGCCTGATCCTGCTGCTGGGCGCGCTATTGTCGGCCTGGGCCGCCTGGCGCCTGCGCGGCTGGCGCGTGCAGATGGCCGGTGCGGGCGCAGCCAGCCTGCGCGCCGGGCCATAAGCAAGGGCGGGCAGGGCGGCGCCGTCACAGCGCCGGCGGCGAATTGATCAGCGCGGTCGGCTTCGCCGTGGCCGGCGCCGGCCCGCGCAGCATGGTCGGGTCGAGGAAGCTGGCAGCGCGCCGGCTGTAGGCCGGGCGCATGTGGATGGTGTCGGTGTACAGCGGCGCGCCGCTCTCGTCGAGCACCGGGCACAGCTGGTCCTTGCACATGAATTGGGCCGGTTCGATGACGATGGCGCCGGTGTCGGCGGCAATCGCGGTCAGGCGCGCCAGCGGCGCCGCGTTGCGCTGGCGATACTCGGCCAGGTTGAACGCGGGCACCTTCGGCACCGGGACGATGGTGCCGAAACGCGAGCCGGTGACCATCGATTGCGGATCGTAGGCGCTGCCGGCCGGCGGCTGCAGCACCAGGAACACGCGCTTGCCGTTCTTGCGCAAGGTGGCCAGGCTCGCGCGCAGCGACGCATACGCCAGCTCTTGCGCATCAGCCGCCGGGAAGGCTTTTTGCACGCCGTCTTTGTCGACCAGCAGTTCGCGCTGGCCGGCGTTGAAGTAGCCGTACCAGGCCGCGCCCAGCACCACCGTATCGACCTGCGCGCTGTTGGCCAGCGCGTAAGCCGCTTTCACCGTCTTGGGACACAGCGGGAAGCGGATCTGCGGCAGGCGCACCGTGTGCTCGATCGGCGGACAGCCGCCGGCGGTGGCGAAAATTACCGAGCTCAAGCGCGCCGGATCGGTCGCCACCGCGTGCTCGATGCGCGGGCCGTACTGCTGCATCACGGAGTCGCCCAGGAACACGGTCAGGCCGGGTCCGCGGCTGGCCGCTTTCTGGAACAGCACGCCGTCGTAGCGCAGCGGCGCCAGGGTCGGACCGGGGTACTGGCTGTCGTTCAGGGCCGCCAGGAAGGGCTCGGCGCCATGCGTGTCGATGCGTTGGCGCAGCATGCTGGTGCTGATCGCCAGGCCGGACACGGCGATGGCGACCATGCCCAGGCCAAGCGACCAGGTCACGCGCGTACGGTCGCGCCGTTCGCGCAGCGGGATGTCGACCAGGCGGTAAGTGAGCCAGGCGAGCACGAAGCCGGCGCCGATCAGCGCCAGCTTGACTGGCATCGGCGGCTTCTGGCCATGGACAATATGGCTGTAGGACAGCAACGGCCAGTGCCACAGATACAGGGGATAACTGATCAAGCCGATCGCGACGGGCAAGCGCCGTCCCAGCACCAGGCGATTGAGCACGGCATCCTTGCCGGCCAAAATCAGCAGGCAGGCGCCGCCGACCGGCAACATGGCCCACCAGCCGGGAAACAGCGACTGCTCGTCGGTCAGCCAGAACGCCAGCCCCAGCAGCACCGCGCCGCCCAGCGACAGCGCCGTGCCATGCCGTGCGAAGCGCTGCGCGTGGTGCAGGTTCAGATACGCGACCACGCCGCCGGCCATCAGTTCCCAGAAGCGCGTGAGCGGCGAAAAGAAGGCCGCCACCGGATGGCCGGCCACCAGCAGCACGTTGGCGCTCATGGAGATCACGAAGATCATGCCGGCGACCCACAAAAAGCGCAGCTTGCGCGAAAATACCAGCCACAGGATCAGCGGCCACAGGATGTAGAACTGTTCCTCGACTGCGAGCGACCACAGGTGCAGGAAGGGCTTGGTGATGCCGTCGTTGTCGAAGTAGCCGGCCTCGTTCCACAGCACCAGGTTCGACACGAAGGTGGTGCCGGCCACGGCGTGCTTGCCGATCTGCTGGAACTCGCCTTGCAGCAGGGTCACCCAGCCGAAGGCGAGGGTGGCGGGCATGACCACGGTCAGGGCCGGGAAAATGCGGCGGATGCGGCGCACGTAGAAATCGGCGATGCTGAACTTGCCCTTTTCCAGCTGGGACAGGAGGATCGAGGTGATCAGGAAGCCCGAGATGACGAAGAAGATATCGACGCCCACGAAACCGCCGGCAAACCAGGTCGGCCAGGCATGGAACGCGATCACGGCGATCACCGCCAGCGCGCGCATGCCATCGATATCGGGCCGGTAGGCAAGGGCGCCCGCGTGCGCGCTATGATTGTTGGATGGAATGACAGCCGCCCGGTGCAAATGATTGGATAAAAGACAATGCCGGCAACACGCGCAGACCAGTTCGATGCAGTACGCATACAAGCGTTGTCGACATTGTCCATACTTCGTCATTCGACCGCGCGCCCGTCGCGGTGTTCCCGCTTCGTGGCGGCGTGCTGGCCGGCGTCAAATCGCGCCTGCCTTGCGTACCTTGATCCTTGCCTTTACCCTTGCCGGTCGTCGTCGTCCTCGCGCGCCGGCGTGCCGATCCAGAGCCGGTGCGGCCCCGGCCCCTTGCCGGCCAGCTTGTCCTGCGGATTGCGCAACGAGCAGCGCTCCAGCGACAGGCAGCCGCAGCCGATGCAATCGTCGAGCGTGTCGCGCAGTTTTTTCAGCTGCGCCATGCGCTGGTCGAGGTCGTGGCGCCAGGCGGCCGACAGGCGTGCCCAGTCGTCGCGGCTGGGCGCGCCGCTGCCGAGGGTGGCCAGCGCGGCCTCGATCTCGGCCAGGCTCACGCCCACGCGCTGGGCCACGCGAATGAAGGCGATGCGGCGCAGCACGTCGCGCGTGTAGCGGCGCTGGTTGCCGGCGCTGCGCGTGCTGGCGATCAGGCCGCGCGTTTCGTAAAAATGCAGGGTTGACACGGCCACCCCGCTGCGCCGCGCGACCTCGCCCACCGACAAGCTCGGATGGGCTTCGCGTACCGGATGTTGCTCTGCCATCGAAGACTCCTTGACCTCAACTTAACTTGATGTTTTAGACTGGCTTTCACTGCCCAGGCAAGCATTCTAAAGGAGAATTTCAGATGGCAAGGAACACACCCAGGAACCCGTCCGACGGGGTATTTCGCATCGATAAATATGTCGTGCCGGCGGCCTCGCTGGCGGCCTTTGTGACGCAGATGCGCGAGATTGACGCCATGTTCGAGCGCCTGCCCGGCTGGCGCCAGAAGCATTTATTGACGCAATTTGGCGGCACCGGGGAATTTAATGTGGTGACCATGGTCGAATGGAAGACGGCCGGCGCGATGGCGGTGGCCCAGGAAATCGTGCAGCGGCATTTTGCCGGGCAGGGCGTGGCGCCTGGCCAGGTGCTCGAGCGCCTTGGCGTGCGCTCGGACCGGGGGTTTTACATCGCCGCTTGAGCGCGGCGCGCCTTGCGTGCGCGGTACAGCTTGCGCAAGCACAGGAACAGGGGGATCAACACCAGCAACCACGGTAAGACGGCAACGACCACGGTGATCAGGACGCCCAGGCTCGACGTGAGCACATGGCCGGATTCCTTGATCGCCTGTGCTACCGGCGCGACCCAGCTTTGTTCGGCATGCAGCGATTCGGCTACCAGGTTCAGTTCGACCCGCGTCATTTCGGTCTGGCTGGCCAGCGCCTTGCGCTGGCCGCTGATGCTGTCGAGTTCGGATTGAGTTTCCGATAACTGCTTTTCGGCTTCGAGCACTTCCTTCAGGTTGCCCGTGCGCTTGGCCAGCAGGTCGAGGATGCGCGCCTTGAGCGCCGTGAGGTTGGCGATTTTTGCCTCCACATCGATCACCTGGGCGGTCAGGTCTTCGCTGTCGCGTTCATGTTGCAGCAGCTTTCCGTGCTCAAGCATGGTCTTGAGAAAGCTGTCGAACGCTTGCGGGGGGATGCGGGCGCTGAGGGTGGCATTGGCCGGGCTGCGCAGGCGTGCCTGCGACTGATCGGCGTTGAGCACCACGCAGGCGAGCTTGAGGCAGGCCGCCTGGATCGCCTCGAAGTGCTTGTGCAGCTCGGCTTCGGGCGCTTCGAGCAGCAGTTTGTGACGCGTGGCGATGTAGCGCCGGCTTCCTGGCGGTTCGGGCGCCTCCGCCAATATGGTTTCGACAGCCTGTGGCGCGGCGCCGCCGGCGGCGACCTCCATTTTTTGCGAACAGGCGCACAGGAAGAGGGCGACAACGATGCCGGACAGAATTTTCATAGGAGGGGCGCGAATGGATGTTGAGGGAATAGTAACATCATGCACGTGCCTGTGGGCAATGGGTGCAGGCTGGCGCGACGGTGATGGCCGCGCGCGGCCGTCACCGCCTGGCCCGCCTGCGCCCAGGCGCTGCCCGGCGTGCTGGCAGCAGCCGCCGGGCGGGGACTGGCGGGATACTGGTGTGGTGTTCGCCTGCGGGCAGGCTAGCTGACCGCAGCCTCGCGCAGGCGGCGCGCCGCCTGACGGCGGTCGTAACTTTCGATCAGTGCGTTTTGCGAAATTTCATCGCCGATGCCGCGCAGCTTGAGGAAGCGCTGGGCGGCGTCGCTGCCGAAAGCGCGCTGCAAGGCAATCGCTTCGTGCAATTGCGCTGCGGTTTCAATGTCCTGGCGACGGTCTTCGTGACGGCGGTCTGCATCGTCCATGTTGTTCTCCTGGTTACTGTATTGCATTTATAGCACGCCGAGAAAATGCATGCTGAGTATGCGCGTACCGAACGCGGGTATTTACATTATCGTCAGCAGGCCGTCGAACTTGATACTGAGTGCATGCAGAGGGGAGGAAATCATGGGCGCCGGGCTGTGGGTGCTGTCGCTGCCGCAGTGGCCGCAGTAGTGGCGCCGGTGTGGCTTTTGCGCAAAGCTGCCCAGGTCCAGGTGCGGATGGCCGCAGCGCGCACAGCGAACACAGCCAAGCTGCAGGCCGGCCGCGCGTGCCGTGCTGTACGCCAGCAGGGCGGGCGGGGTAATGTTGATCTGCACGATGTCGGTGCCGGGAAACAGCGCGTGCGTGGCGCTGGTGCGCAGCGCCACTGCCGCGCAGCGCGTTGCGATGGGCGAGGTTGCGCCGGCCGCCACGCGGGTAAGCGCGATGGCGCCGTCGGGCGCGCCGGCCAGGCTTACCCTGGCGCAGGCCGCCAGGTCGATCATGGGCGGGTGCAGCGCGTAGCCCATCTTTTCCAGATGGTGCGCGCAACGTTGCTCGCCGCTGTCGGCCAGTGCGGCCAGGTCCGCCTTCACGCCCCAATAGGTTTGGTGCGTGCGGCACCACTGGCGCGCGGCGCCGTTGCGGTATTTGCCGGCCGCCACCAGCACGCAGTCGACGATGGCGTCGTCGCCCCGGTCGGCCGGAAAATATCCGGCGACGCGCCCGCTCGCCACCGTGATGTGACCGACCGTGGCCTGATGCGGCCAGCAGATGCCGGATATGACGGACCCGCCGCCAAGGTGTTGCAAGCTCAGTGGCGCTGCAAGCTCAGTCGGCATGGGCGAGGTACAGGCCGCCTTTGCCGTCCGGCAGCCAGGTTTCGGCGATATCGGAGCTGACATCGAAAAAGCCCACGCCATGCTGGCCGGCGAGGCGGGTCACGGTGGCGTGCGCGTCGTCGATCTGACTCCACGGAAAGCTCATATAGATGAACGCCTTGCCGATGGTGTAGTCGGTGTCGGTCATGTCCTCGTCTTCCTCCTCCTCCTCCTCCTCCTCCTCCTCCTCGTCTTCGTCCTCGCGTTCGTCGAGCGGCATGGCCGGGAAGGCCTGGACGATGTCGGCGTAGAACGCCTGCAATGCCGGCGTGGTGACGGCCGGGTCGGCGTAGGAATGGTCTTCGCCCAGTTCGGTTTGTTCTTCATGCCACATGAGGAAGGGCTCGCGTTTTTTGGGAGCGGCTTCCGCTGCGAAAACCATCAGGTCGTAACTCATGCTTGTGTGCCTTTATCGTAGTGAAGTGCGCTGGCGCTATTTTAGAGCAAGCATGAGAATCCGAGATTTTTCCTTCTTGCCATTCTGGTAAGATGTTCACTCCTTAGCAACCCGGTCATTGCGGACCAACCGTGCCGCAGGACGCGATAATGACATCCACACCAGCTCAGCCAACCCGCGCGCGGCGCGTTCTGTTCGTCCATCAAAACTTCCCCGGCCAGTTCAAGCGGATTGCCGCCCACTTGGCGCGCGACCCGGCCTACGAGGTGCTGGCGATCGGCAAGGAAGGCTGCCCCGGCCTGCCGGACGTGCGCACCCTGACTTACAAGCTGCACCGGGTCCATGCCAAGGAAACGCACCACTATGCGCGCCCGTTCGAGTCTGGCATCCTGCATGGCCAGGCTTGCCTGCGCGTGCTGCTGGCATTGAAAGAAAAGGGCTTTGTGCCGGACGTCATCGTCGCCCATCCGGGCTGGGGCGACACCATGTTCGTACGCGAGGCGTTTCCCGATGCGCGGCTGGTGCATTTTTCCGAGTTCTACTATCACACGGACCATGCCGACGTCGGTTTCGACCCGGAGTTTCCCAGCAACATCGACGACCGGGCGCGGGTGCGCGCCAAGAATGCGCTGCAACTGCTTAACCTGGAAGCGTGCGACATCGCGGTCGCCCCCACCCGCTGGCAAAAAAGCCTGCACCCCAAGCCCTACCAGGACAAGATCGCACTGATACACGAGGGCATCGACACCGCCTACCTGTGCCCGAATCCCGCCGCCTCCTTCACCCTGCCGAACGGAAAAGTGCTGCGTCCGGGCGACCCGGTGGTGACTTATGTGTCGCGCAACCTGGAACCGTACCGCGGCTTTCATACCTTTATGCGCGCGCTGCCGGCCATCCTGGCCGACAATCCCGGCTGCGACATCGTGCTGGCCGGCGGGGACAGCGTGAGCTACGGCGCGCGGCCGGCCGGCGCTGCCAACTGGCGCGAGAAAATGCTGGCCGAGGTCGCCATCGATGCCAGTCGCGTGCATTTTCTCGACCGCATTCCGTTCGCGCGCTACCGCGAGCTGCTGCAGGTATCGGCCGCGCATGTGTACCTGACGTATCCATTTGTGCTGTCGTGGTCGATGCTCGAAGCGATGGCCTGCGGCTGCCTGGTGATCGGCTCGGACACGGCGCCGGTGACGGAAGTGATCCGCGACGGCGAGAATGGCTTGCTGGTCGATTTTTTCGATACGGCGGCGATTGCCGCTACCGTCAGCCGCGCCTTGCGCGAGCGCGAGCGCTGGATGCCCATGCGGGCACGGGCCGTGGAATCGATCAAGGCGGGGTATGCGGTGGAGGAGGGCATCGCCGGCTACCGCCGCCTGATCGACGCGGCCACGCTGTAAGGCCCGGCCCGGCCCGGCCTGTCAGGGCAGGGCAGGCCTCGGCCGGGTCCCGTGATCCATCGCGCGAAACGCATATACTTGGCTGATCGATCGAACAATTCGAACAATTCGAGCAATCGCCAGGAGCGGCCCGCATGTCCAATCTCAACTTCAAGCACTTGCGCTATTTCTGGATGGTTGGCAAGACCGGCAGCATCGCCCGCGCAGCCGAGCAACTGCACCTGACGCCGCAGTCGATTTCCGGGCAATTGACCGAGTTTGCCAGCACGCTCGGCGTGGAACTGTTTCGCCGCTCCGGGCGCAACCTGGAGCTGACCGATACCGGCCGGCGCATCCTCAGTTACGCCGAAACCATCTTCAACACCGGCGACGAACTGCTCGACATCGTGCGCGACCAGTCGCTCAAGACCGCGCTGGCATTTCGGGTGGGATGCGCCGATTCGGTGTCCAAGCTGATCGCCTGCCGGCTGGTCGAGCCTGCGCTCAGCCTGGCCGAGCCCTTGCGCCTGATCTGCCGCGAGGGCCGCCTGGCCAGCCTGCTGGCCGACCTCGCGG
This sequence comes from Massilia sp. CCM 8734, assembly GCF_011682155.1. Taxonomy (NCBI): domain Bacteria; kingdom Pseudomonadati; phylum Pseudomonadota; class Betaproteobacteria; order Burkholderiales; family Oxalobacteraceae; genus Massilia; species Massilia sp. CCM 8734. The sequence goes on along the minus strand of NZ_WHJI01000051.1, from coordinate 26,537 downwards.
TGCACCGGCTCGACCTGATCATCGCCGACCGTCCGATGCCACCGCACCTGAGCGTCAAAGGATACAACCACATGCTCGGCGAAAGCGGCTTGAGCGTGTTTGCGACGGCGGCGCTGGCGGCCACCTTGACAGGTACGTTTCCGGCCTGCCTCGACCGCGCGCCCTTGCTGCTGCCCGGCGAGGACTTCGCGATCCACCACAAGCTGCTGCAATGGCTGGCCAACCAACAGCTGCGCCCGCGCATCGTCGGCGAGTTTGACGACAGCGCGATGATGAAAGCCTTCGGCCAGTCGGGCGCCGGCGCGTTTTTCGCGCCGGCCGTGATCGCGCGCCAGGTATGCGAGCAGTATGCGGTGGTGGAACTGGGCACGGTGCCGGGACTGGTCGAGCAGGTGTATGCGATCACTACCGAGCGCCGCATGAGCCACCCGGCGACCCTGGCGATCAGCCAGCGGGCGCGGCGCGAATTGTTTGCTTGATTGTTCGCTTAGTTGTTTGTGTAAAAGCGCGCTTACACGGCAGTGGTGTCCGACGTGACTGCGCGCCGCGCGTGCCGCTCGGCCCACTTGCGGTTCAAATACAGGCGCACGGGGTTTTCGAAGAGATAGAACGACAGCGCGCCAAGGCTGATCGCGCCCAGCAAGCCGGCAAGGTGCGAGATCGCGCCGGCGCCCACGGCGTAGTAAAACGGTTGCTGCCACAGGTACAGCGAAAACGAACAGACCCCGAACCACTGCAACACCGTGCCTGCCAGCAGTTGCCGGATGATCAGTGGAGTGCGTTCCAGATGGTTGATCGAGTACGCCAGGCACAGGGGCGCGAGCGTGTATTGCAGTTCCTTGTGCGCATAAGTCGAGTAGCACGCGATCGCGACCACCAGGGTCAGGACCGGCAGCCAGGGGGATGTCTGGCGCAGCCATGGCGCCTGGGTGGCGGCCGCCGTCACCCGATAGGCCGCCGCCGCGATCAGGCCGATGGCGGCCGACTCGCTGCGCAGGAACCACGGAGTCGCGCCCGCTGGCGGGTGGGCAGGGTAATACGCGTTGATCGCCAGGATGGCGCCGGTGCTGACCAGCAGGAATGCGGCGCCGGCGAAGCGGTGCCGCAGGCCGCTGGCCAGCAGGGCGCCCGCCGCCAGGAACAGGTAGCTATGCTCTTCCACGCTGAGCGACCACAAATGTCCGATCGGCCAGGTACGCGCCCAGATGCTGATATCGGCGGGGAAGTAATTACGCAAAAACGCGAGGGTGGCGATCAATTCGCCCTGCGGCACCACAAAGCGCACCGGCTGCATAAAGGCCGCGTAGATCGCCATCGCGATGACGAACAGCCAGAAGGTCGGGAACACCCGGCTCAGTCTGCGCACGAAAAAATCTTTCAGCGGCACCTTTTTGATGAACAAAAGGTTGCCCATCAAAAAGCCCGACAGCACGAAGAACAGTTGTACGCCGAACTCACCGAGCCAGGAAAGTTCTTGCGTCGATTTGAAGTGCGAAATCAGTACGGCGATGATTGCCAACCCGCGCCACCCGTCAAGGTAAGGGATATGCCTGGTGGGGTTGTTCATGATGGTTGTCGCCATGTTGTTGTCGATCAATCAATCAAGTTACCACATGGTTATTGATACGACAAATGATTCGTGGCGCGCGTTGCGGCTTGTCCGCCTGCCGGCTGATCGCGCGATTCGTCGCGCGCGAAGCCGGCATGCAAGATACCAAGCTGAGAATCACATCCACGGATACCGTCCGGCTAGCGCCCGGCTACCACAGCGACAATTCCGTTATAACAACACCGATGCCACAGCTGCCTTGGGGGGGCAGCCGGCAATCTGAAGTCGACTATGCCGGATATGGCGAAGTACCTGCGCCTGCAATTGGGTGCCAATCCGGCGGTCGTCGAATCGCACAAGCCGCTGGTACGCTTCCAGGACGACTTCAGTATTGGCTATTTCTAGAACATCGGCACCAATCGCCAGTTGGGCACGCATTATGTACACCATGGCGGCGTGCCACGCGCGCAAAGCTACGCCTACGTCGTTCCTAAATATCAGCTTGGGGTCTTCATCATCACCAACCAGAGCGGCGACGCTACTGCCGGCGCCATGGAAAGCGCGCTGGCGCATATTTTCGACACAGTGGAATCCATGGAAATCGCAAAGTAGGCCGGCCCTTGTTTTGCGCCGCGGCCACCGGAACATGCCTGAAAAAGGCCAGCCATCGGCGCCTGGCCTTGGTGTTGATGGATTTCGTCGTCCTCGGCTCCGGTCGATTTCCGGCCAACTGCTTCCGGCGATCCAGCGCGCGCCGTCATAACCGAACGGGCTGCGGATAGATGGCGCGGGAGTGTGACGCGGACAACAAAAAGCCCAACACGATGGTTGGGCTATATGCTTGACTTGCGATGCAAACGATGGGGTGGCTGATGGGGCTCGAACCCACGACAACAGGAATCACAATCCTGGACTCTACCAACTGAGCTACAGCCACCATCGAATCTGCATTTTGTTCAGATGCTTCCTGAACAGGAAAAGATTATACAAACATCTGAGCGAACTGGCAAATCAAAATGCGTGGAATGCTAAATATTTTCAAATCAGCACTTCACGAACGGGCGGGGCGATGCCCAGCAGGTTGGCAAACGCCCGCGACAGCGCGGGTGCCCCGGCGCTGGTAAAGCTTTGCAGCGTGGCGGACGATGGCGCCAGCCCCGCAGTCCCGGACTCGCCCACTGCCGGCAGGATGGCACTGGCACTGGCACCGGCACTGGCCACGTTGCCATGCGCCTCCAAATTGGACGCTTCCACGCCGCACGCATCCACGCCGGACGCATCCACATCAGACGCGACCACGCCGGACGCATCCACGCCGGACGTATCCACGCCGGACGCATCCACATCGGACGCTGCCACGCCGGACGTCTCGACGCCCGGATTGAGCAATCCCGCAGTCCCCAGCAAGCGCGCCAGGTGGCGCGCCACCGCATCGCCCGTGTCGATCAGCACGATCTCGCGCGAGGTTGCCTGTGCAATCACCTCGCCCAGCATCGCCAGCACGAACGGGTAGTGCGTGCAGCCGAGCACCAGCGTATCGGCGCCCTGGTCCAGCAGCGGCGTCGCATAGCGCTCCAGCAGCGCGCGGATAGCGGGCGAACCCAGGTCGCCCAGCTCGATCTGGTCGACCAGCCCCGGACAGCCTTGCAGCAAAAACTGCGCGTGGCTCGCCGCGCTGATCTGGTCGCGCAGCAGCAGGAACTTGGCGCCGGCAACGGTCACGCTGGTCGCCAGCACGCCCACCTTGCCGTTGCGCGAGGCCGCCGCCGCTGGCTTGAGCCCCGGTTCCACCCCGACGATGGGCATGTCGGGATAGTGCGCGCGCAATACCTTGATGGCGGCCACCGTCGCCGTATTGCACGCCACCACCAGCGCCTTGGCGCCGTTGGCGATCAGGAAACCGGCTACCGCCAGCGAGCGCTCGACCAGCACGCTTTCGGGCTTGTCGCCATATGGCGCAAAACCGGAATCGGCGAAGTACAGCAAATGCTCATGCGGCAGCTGCGCGCGAATATGGCGCAGGACCGACAAGCCACCCACGCCGGAATCGAACACACCGATCGGCGCGCTACGCGACGCGCTACGCGACGCGCTACGCGACGCGCTAGCCGACGCTGTAGCAGGCGCGCTAGGCGACGCGCTAGGCGACACGCTAGCCACCATGGGGACGCTCGTGTTGCTCACTCGTTCGTCGCCTCAGGCCACGGTGACCGGAATCTTGCCGACGCTCGACAAGGATTCGATTTTCGCTGCCCATTCCTTTGGACCGGTGTTGTGGACCGAAGTTCCGTTGGAATCGACGGCCACCGTGACCGGCATGTCGATCACGTCGAACTCGTAGATCGCTTCCATGCCCATGTCATGGAAACCGAGCACGGTGGCGCTCTTGATTGCTTTTGAGACGAGGTAAGCCGCGCCGCCGACCGCCATCAGGTAGGCCGACTTGTGCTTCTGGATCGATTCGATCGCTGCGGGACCGCGCTCGGCCTTGCCGATCATGGCGATCAGGCCGGTTTTTTCGAGCATCATGTCGGTGAACTTGTCCATGCGGGTGGCGGTTGTCGGACCGGCCGGGCCGACCGCTTCGTCGCGCACCGGATCGACCGGGCCGACGTAGTAGATCACACGGTTCTTGAAGTCCACCGGCAATTCTTCGCCTTTGGCCAGCATATCCTGGATGCGCTTGTGCGCGGCGTCGCGCCCGGTCAGCATCTTGCCGTTCAACAGCAGGGTCTGGCCCGGCGTCCACGAAGCGACTTCCTCTTTCGTGAGCGTGTTGAGGTCGACGCGGCGCGATTTTTCGGTGTCCGGGGTCCAGTGCACGTCAGGCCAGCTCGACAGCGCCGGCGGCTCGATGTAGCTCGCGCCCGAACCATCGAGCACGAAGTGCGCGTGGCGGGTGGCGGCGCAGTTCGGAATCATGGCGACCGGCTTCGAGGCCGCATGGGTCGGGTGCATCATGATCTTGACGTCGAGCACGGTCGTCAGGCCGCCCAGGCCCTGCGCGCCGATGCCGAGCGCATTGATCTTGTCGCACAGTTCGATGCGCAGTTCTTCGGTCTTGTTCTGCGGGCCGCGCAGTTTGAGTTCGTACATGTCGATGTCGTCCATCAGCACTTCCTTGGCCATCAGCATGGCTTTTTCGGCAGTGCCGCCGATGCCGATCCCGAGCATGCCCGGCGGACACCAGCCCGCGCCCATGGTCGGCACGGTTTTCATGACCCAGTCGACCAGCGAGTCGGACGGGTTGAGCATGACGAACTTGGACTTGTTCTCGGAGCCGCCGCCCTTGGCCGCGACCTTGACGTCGACGGTGTTGCCTTCGACCAGTTCCATGTGGACCACGGCCGGCGTGTTGTCCTTGGTGTTCTTGCGTTCGAACTGCGGATCGGCCACGATCGAGGCGCGCAACTTGTTGTCGTCGAAGTTGTACGCGCGGCGCACGCCTTCGTTGACGGCGTCGGTCACGGTGCCCGAAAAACCTTCGAAGCGCACGCCCATGCCGATTTTGAGGAAGACGTTGACGATGCCGGTATCCTGGCAGATCGGGCGCTTGCCCTCGGCGCACATGCGCGAGTTGGTCAGGATCTGGGCGATCGCATCCTTGGCGGCGTCGCTCTGTTCCGACTCGTAGGCGCGCGCCAGGTGGGCGATGTAATCGGCCGGATGGTAATAGCTGATGTACTGGAGGGCGGCGGCGACCGATTCGATCAGGTCTTCCTGCTTGATGATAGTCATGGCTATGGTTCTCGTTGGCTTAGTGGGGAGTCTTAGACTGGTTCTGGGTGCCGATCATGATGCGGTCGGTGTAGGCGATTGCCAGCGCGGACAGCAGGAACACGATGTGGATCACGGTTTGCGCGATCAGGGTTTTTTCGTCGTATGCCTTGGCGTTGATGAACGTCTTGAGCAGATGAATCGACGAAATGCCGATAATCGCCATGGCCAGTTTTGTCTTGAGCACCGACGCATTGACATGCGACAGCCATTCCGGCTGGTCCGGATGGCCTTCGAGGTGCATGCGCGAGACAAAGGTTTCGTAGCCGCCCACGATGACCATGATCAGCAGGTTGGAAATCATCACGACGTCGATCAGGCCCAGCACCACCAGCATGATGGTCGCTTCGTTGAGCTTGGTGGCGGTGGAGGTGGCGCTTCCCGGCACCGCGACCGCTTCGAAGATATGCCGCAGCGCGGTTTCGTTGCCCAGCACGGCCAGGATCAGGTCCTTGAGTTCAACCCAAAAATGGAACACATACACGCACTGCGCCAGGATCAGGCCCAGGTACAGTGGCAACTGCAGCCAGCGGCTCATGAAGATCAGGTTGTTTAACGGGGTCAGCTTGTGGCGCTCGGCAGGTAAAATCGGTTCAGACATGAATGGCTTGGCTCCTGAAGTAAGGCAAAAATTTTCGCTGCGTCATTTTACCAGCGCTTCGCCCGCCTGCAGATAGCCGGCTCGGTCCGGCAGCGTATTGATCTGGCGCAAACCACAGGCGAGTCATCTTGGCGCGCCATTGATCTTGTCGTTAATGCAAGTGACCATACCGCTTTGTTGGATGATCCATGCTTTAATGCCTTGTCGTCCTTGTTCGCTGTGTTGCAACGTAAGGGCGCAGTAAGCGAGCGGGATTAAGGTTTTAGCAAACAACACCACTAATGGAGACTCAGCATGGCAGCATCAGATTCCCCCCAGCAGGAAAATCAGGGCTTGCAGGAAAGCCGCGTGTTTGCGCCGCCAGCCGACTTCGTGGCCAAGGCCGCCATCTCCGGCATGGATGCGTACAACGCGCTGTGCGCCGAAGCCGCCGCCGATTACGAAGGCTTCTGGGCGCGCCTGGCGCGCGAGAATCTGGACTGGCACAAGCCGTTCACCTCGACCTTGGACGAGACCAACGCGCCGTTCTACAAATGGTTCGACGACGGCCAGCTGAACGTCTCGTACAACTGCCTCGACCGCAACCTCCAGAATGGCAACGCCAATAAAACCGCCATCATTTTCGAAGCCGACGACGGCGCCGTCACGCGCGCCACCTACCAGGATCTGTACGAGCGCGTCTGCAAGTTCGCCAACGGCCTCAAGGCGCGCGGCATCAAGAAGGGCGACCGCGTCATTATTTATATGTCGATGTCGATCGAAGGCGTGGCCGCCATGCAAGCCTGCGCGCGCATCGGCGCCACCCACTCGGTGGTGTTCGGCGGCTTTTCGGCCAAGTCGCTGCAGGAGCGCATTATCGACGCCGGCGCGGTGGCGGTCATCACGGCCGACGAACAACTGCGCGGCGGCAAGCACCTGCCGCTGAAAAGCATCGTCGACGAAGCGCTGGCGCTGGGCGGCTGCGATAGCATCAAGAACGTCATCGTATACAAGCGCACCGGCGGCACCATCGCCTTCACCGAAGGGCGCGACCTGTGGCTGCACGAGCTGGTGGCCGACCAGGCGGCCGAATGCGAGCCGGAATGGGTCGATGCCGAGCATCCGCTGTTCATTTTGTACACGTCCGGCTCGACCGGCACCCCGAAAGGCGTGCAGCATGCCAGCGGCGGCTACCTGTTGTGGGCCGCGCTGACCATGAAGTGGAGCTTCGACATCAAGCCGCAGGACGTGTTCTGGTGCACCGCCGACATCGGCTGGGTCACCGGTCACAGCTACATCGCCTACGGCCCGCTGGCGGTCGGCGCGACCCAGGTCGTGTTCGAAGGCATTCCCACGTACCCGAACGCCGGGCGCTTCTGGGACAACATCGCCAAGCACAAGGTCAGCATCTTCTACACGGCGCCGACCGCGATCCGTTCGCTGATCAAGGCGGCCGATGTCGACCCGGCCGTGCATCCCTCCAAATACGACCTGAGCAGCCTGCGCCTGCTCGGTTCGGTGGGCGAGCCGATCAATCCGGAAGCCTGGATGTGGTACTACAAGAACGTGGGCGGCGAGCGCTGCCCGGTGGTCGATACCTTCTGGCAGACCGAAACGGGCGGCCACATGATCACGCCGCTGCCGGGTGCGACGCCGATGGTGCCGGGTTCGTGCACCTTGCCGCTGCCGGGCATCATGACCGCGATTGTCGACGAGGCCGGCGTGGACGTGCCGAACGGGCAGGGCGGCATTCTGGTGGTCAAGCGGCCGTGGCCGTCGATGATCCGCACCATCTGGGGCAATCCGGAGCGCTTCAAGAGCAGCTACTTCCCGGATGAGCTGGGCGGCAAGATGTATCTGGCGGGCGATGGCGCGATCCGCAACAAGGACACCGGTTACTTTACGATTACCGGGCGCATCGACGACGTGCTCAATGTGTCGGGGCATCGCATGGGCACCATGGAAATCGAATCGGCGCTGGTGGCCAATCCGATGGTGGCCGAGGCGGCGGTAGTGGGCAAGCCGGACGACACGACGGGCGAATCGATCTGCGCGTTCGTGGTGCTCAAGCAAGCCCGTCCGACTGGCGAGGAAGCGAAGAAGCTGGCGCTGGAGCTGCGCAACTGGGTGGCCAAGGAAATCGGCCCGATCGCCAAGCCCAAGGAAATCCGCTTCGGCGACAACCTGCCCAAGACGCGCTCGGGCAAGATCATGCGGCGCTTGCTGCGCGTGCTGGCCAAGGGCGAGACCATTACGCAGGACGTCTCGACCCTGGAAAATCCGGCCATCCTGGAGCAGTTGAAAGAAGCGTCGTAAGGCGGAATGCAAATTTCTTCATACTTCGCGGAATCTTTGCTATAATCTGCGGCTTCGCGAAGGCGGAGATGTAATGCAGGAGAGATGGATGAGTGGTTGAAGTCGCACGCCTGGAAAGCGTGTATAGGTTCATAGCCTATCCGGGGTTCGAATCCCCGTCTCTCCGCCAGAAAACAAAAAAGCCACCCTCGGGTGGCTTTTTTTGTTTCCTGGCGGAGAGAAGAAGAGCCCCTGCGGGCTCTTCGGCGGGGATTCGAAGGGCTGGGCGTACTCGCCCAGCCCTCTCCGAATCGTCCATCTGCCACCGCTGCGCGGTGGCGCGCCGAAGGCGCCGCGCGCAGCGCACGCAAAAATATCACTCGATCAGGCCCTCTCTCTAATCCACGTCGAATCTCCTTGAACACAGCAGAGATCCTTCCCGCATATCCGCCAGAATAGCAACGTGCGGAAGAACTTTTGCCCCCTGCCCAAGCACAACGGTATCGCGTGTCATAGTGTCCCCTTTTGGCGAGAAAATTTAGCCATGTCCATAGCTCCGCCAGGGAAACAAATAGACAAGCCACCTTCAGGTGGCTTTTTTGTTTGTTTCATGAAGGAGAGAAGAAGAGCCCCGGCGGGCTCTTCGGCTGGGATTCGAAGACTTGCGCAAGGGCGGCCTGCGGGATGTCGGCAAAATCGTACTCCCCTGGCGCAGGCTGTTTTCACGGATGCGCGTTCAGTTCCTGTAAACCTTCACAGCATGAACACTCTTGGCGCGCTCAACTGCTTCAACACTGTCCGGCAAGCCTTCATAGGCAGCGTCGTGGACGTTCTTCGGAACAAACCGTCCCATTCCCTCTTGTGCTTTTTGGGCTTCATACCTGAGCAAAGTGCGTAGATAGCTCAATTCGGGGTTGACTGCCATCACTCTCAGCTCAACATGATAGCCGGCCTCGCTCAGCCTTGTGGTCAGCGCTACCAGCGAGTCCGCGTTTTTTGAGGTCTGGTCGATAATGAGGTTGCGCCGGCCTTCAATCGCGTCGCTGGTCAGGCGTTTCGCCCATTTCGAAGCGTCGCTATGTGTCAAGTCGGCCGCTTCGCGGTCGTTCTCGCTCATGAGTTCAAAGTATGCCGGGTGACTCAAGCGAAGCTCGTTGGGGTCGACAAGGACATACCCGCCTTGCGTGGCAAATTCCTGTTTTGCTTGAGCGGTAAGGGTGCCTTTCCCTGATCCGGGCTGGCCGCCAGTGATGATCGCCATCGGCTTTTCTTGCGGTTCCGCGCACGCCAGATGATCTCGCGCAATGAGCGTGTAGAGTCTGTCGTGTTCGGCCTTGTCGAGTTCGTATGGCGGCGCGCTCCCGGTGCTCGCCAGCGTCTTGCATGCACGGAGAACTGGCCCGTACGTGACGTTAATGCCTGCGATGGCTGCCTGGTCCTCGAATTCGAGCGCCCTTGCCAAAGCCATCAGCGATCGCTTTTCATTTTCCCACTGCGCGATTTGCTTCAAATCCGGGATCGCCTGATGCTCCTCCATATACATACACTGCGAGTAATAGCTTATCAAGAGGTGTAATCTGCCTTCGGCAATGTCGTATTCTTCCCGTTTTTCGCTCTGGCTCATGATATTTCCTTTTTGCGTGAGTCCGGTCTTGCACATGGTAATGGAGCCGGGCGGTTGAGGAACACCGAGGCCAACGCCGTGGCGGCAGGCGCGACGGCTGCACGGCGTTGTGCAGCCATGTCTGCATCTCTTGCTGTCCGGCTGCGCGGCTGTGATGCTCCTGCAACTCATTTTCGCACGTCTTGTAGTCACGCCTCAATAAATATTGTTATTAAGGCTAGGTTGCCTCTGCCGCAATGGGCGCGCGGTGAAGCGCCAACTGCGGAGATGGGGAAATTGGCCTGAGGCGGGAGCGACTGCCTGGCGCAGACCGCTGGGTCATCGGTAGAAGCTTTTGCTACAGCGAGTTCGCGTGGCAACCGGACAAGCAACACTGCTTGTTTGGCGTCGGGCGGACTTGATAGTCAACGCCTGATTCCGTTGAGGTCTGTGGCTGGAAGGCGACGTGATTGGTCGGGTAAAGTAGAGGCCCGCCATTGGAGTGACTCATGTTTGAGATGATTCTGCCCCTGACGCATGCTTGCCTGCGCGCGCATCCACACGCCTGGGATGACGGCTACCTCGCGTTCGGCGCCGCGCCGATCGACTCGGCCATGCGCGGAAAGGAAGCCGTGTTTGCTTTTTTCGGCGCTCGGCATACTTTCAGCACCTTGAGTAGCCAGGGCGACCTGGAACTGCTGCTCACGGAGCGCGCATTGAAGCGCATACCCATCGGATCTGCGCATCGGGCGCTGGTCGAGTTGATCGAGCAGGACCTTCACATGATGTCCTGCCGACAGGTGGAACGCCGCGTTCTGGACGATATTGCCTCCGTGTTTTTCCTGGAGATGGGCACATGCGAGGTGTATATGAATACGCAGTTTCCGTCAGATGGGCGGACGGTAGCGCAGTGTTCCTGGACGCCGGTGACACGGCACACGCAAGACATTTTTCTGTGCGCAGTCAACGATGCTTGCCTGGGCTATTGGCTCTATATCGACGACGAATGAATGGAACATCGCCGCCATATCACATTTGAAAGGAGCCCACGATGTCAGCCGCAGTTACTTTGGCAGATGGCAGAGCCATGTGGAGATCGAATCTTGGGGTGAGCAGCATGCTGTGGCTGATCGCGAACGAAACGCGCGCCGATCAGCTCAGGCGCTGGCTGTTTGATGTCTCGGACCGGCCATGCGGCTATCTCGATATCGACATCCGAGGCCTCGCGCCGCACGATCAAGAGGAGTTCTGGTCCGCGGCGCAAAGAGCGTTGACGATGCTGGCCGAAAAACACGGCCCCCGATTCCTCGAGCGGAAACATGCGCATGGCACGAACTGCCTGGCCAGTCTACTGGCAATGCGTCGGCGCGAGGTGGCTGGGGAACCGTCATTGTCACTGAGTGACTATGCCGAAGTGCTTCAATGGGATGGAGAGAAAATCGATCTTTCCGATCTGTGGTCGGATACCGGCGGCACATGAGGGTCTTGAAAAGAAAACCCGGCCGCTGAAGTCTGATGCCGTTAACGTAAGCGCTGTCGGCTACGAGTTCAGGCAAATCTACGGATCTCACGGGACTCACCACTGGATCAAGACGGGCAAGAACCGGGGCAACGCTATTTGGTGGTCTGAAGACGGACAGGGCTATGGATACCGTTGGCAGGCCCAGATAGTTACGACGCCTGGCGCTGTACTTGAACCTCACAGCTCGGCTTTACCTGGCGTATCGGGCGCTATTGACGAATCCCGGCAAGCGCTTTAGGCTCATCGAGCGACCGATGCCCCCTCGGACGGGCGCGCTCGATTTGCGGCAATCGCTGCCGGTGTTCAACTTTTCGGGAGGCATGCAATGACCAGCAAGAATACGATCTGCCTGTGGTACGACGGCGATGCCGTCGACGCGGCCAACTTTTATGCAGACACCTTTCCCGACAGCGCAGTCCAGGCCATCCACCGCGCGCCGGGCGACTACCCGGATGGAAAAGAAGGCGATGTCCTCACGGTCGAATTTACCGTGGCCGGCATTCCGTGCATCGGGCTCAACGGCGGCCCGCATTTCAAGCACAGCGAAGCCTTCTCGTTCATGATCTCTACCGACGACCAGGCCGAAACCGACCGCTTGTGGAATGCCATTGTCGGCAATGGTGGTCAGGAAAGCGAATGTGGCTGGTGCAAGGATCGCTGGGGATTGTCCTGGCAGATTGCGCCGCGCGCGCTGACGGCGGCTGTATTCGGCCCCGATCCCGCCGCAGCCAAGCGCGCGTTCGATGCGATGATGACGATGAGAAAAATCGATATCGCCACGATCGAACGGGCCGTGCTTGGCCGGGAGTGATCCGCTCGATTAAACGAATGCGGTGCGCGCCGCCGCCGCCGTGGCCGCTTGCAAAATGCGTCCCAGGGGAAGCTCGACGCACCGGTAAAATATCGCGCCCGCCAGCACACTCGCAGCCCAGGCCGCCAGCATGCCCAGCGCCTGGTAATGCGGCTCGGGTGGCACGAAGCGGGCAAACGCCGCATTGATCAGCAGGCACACCGGGAAATGGATCAGGAACATCGAATAGGAGATTTGCGCCAGGCGATTAATCGCCGACATGCCCCAGTAGGAAAACGCTCCGGTGCGCGCGCGGCCGAACAAAAACAGGACGCAGGTCACCGCCAGCGCCACCGCGATGCGCAGGCGGAAGTCCAGCACCAGCGCGACCAGGGTCGGCGCCAGGATCATCGCCACCAGCAGCGCCACCGCGCGTGGCCGCCGTTTCGGATCGCTCGCCAGCCAGGCCATGATGCCCAGTCCATAGCTGCCGAAGAAATAGGGCGCCCATTCATCCCAGTTGGGATCGCGATTGAAGTACAACAGGGACGTGCTGATCCCGAGCACCACCACGGCAGGCATCAGCCAGCGCCGCCGTCCGGCGCCGGAAACGCGTCCGCACAGCCAGACCAGCATGGCCACGACCGCGTACAGCTGGAAATCGATGGCGACGTACCACGCCCCCGCCGACAAGGAGTCGTAACCGAGCACGCCTTGCAGCAACAGCGCGTGCGCAGCCAGTTGCAACAAATCGGGCGGCGGGGAAATCGAATCATGCGTCATCCATCGGGTGGCGAGGGCGGAAGCGGCAACCGCGCACAAAATCGCCACCATGAACGGCGGCACCAGCTTGGCATAGCGCCGCCACACGGTCGCCAGCGGATTGATCGCGCCTGGCTGGCCTTGCGGGAACAAGGACTTGGCCACCAGGAAACCGCCGATCACCAGGAACACTTGCACGGCAATGCGCGCGAAGGAATCGAGCCAGTCGATCACATCGGGCATCAGGGGGCGCGCATAGTCGGCCATCGGACCGTAGAAGGCCAGGTGGTGCAGCACAATCAATTGCGCCGCGATGACTTTTAACAGATTGATCAGTCCAAACTGCGCCGGGGCGCTTGCCTTGGCCCCGGGTACTTTTTCTACAACGACAGCCATCCAAACCTCTTCCAAAAGCGCGACCGAGCAAGCTGCGCATCGGTCGATATCAGCCAGTCATGAGCGATGATTGCTGATAACAATTTGTCATCATAGCGTATGCGGCCAGGATATGGCGTATGGATGCGTTACCGGATGTTACGTGCCGGTCGCCGGAGACGGCGTCAATACGGACTCGAGGCGGGTTCTCCGGCAGCGTTCGTCCAGATATCGTCGGGCAGCGCGCGGTCGCGGTGGCACACCCGGTCGTGCTCGGGATAGGTGATCCGGTCGACCGCGGCGCGGGTGCCGACCACCAGGCAGCGCGTTGGCGATGCGCTGCGGTTCCAGAGAAAGTGGCCCACTGCGACCCCGGCGCGGAAGGTGGCCGCGTCGCCCGGCTTGAGCAGTGTTTCGGCATCGCCTTCGACCAGCGTCAGCTGGCCTTCCAGGACGTAGACCATTTCATCCTCGGCGCTGTGCCAGTGCCTGATCGACGAGCGCGTGCCCGGTTGCAGCACTTCCACGAAAGCGCCGAACTGCGTCAGTCCGCCCGCCTCCGAAATCCACAGCGTCTGGTTGGGTTCGGCCGATCCCTCGGCCCAGCTTTCTTCCTTCATGAAGCCATCTGGCGTGAGCGCAGTCATGCGGGTATTCCTTTCATCAGTGAAATCGGCGACGATGGATCATCCTTGGATGGGGCGCGCGAGCGCATCGGCCGGCTTCGATTCTACGCCGGGCGGATGGCGCGGCGGCAGGCCTGGCAACCGTCTTCTGCTAAACTTTGTGGCCAGGAACGCTTGAGTCAATCCGTATGAAACCAGAAGTCCAGCCAAACAAGATCGTCGTTCTCTCCGGCGCCGGATTGAGTGCCGAGAGCGGCCTGCCGACGTTTCGGGACGCAAACGGACTGTGGAATAATTTCTCCCTGGAGGAGGTCGCAACGCCGCAAGGGTGGGCGGCGAACCCCGAAGCCGTTCTCGCTTTTTACAACGAGCGCCGCTTGAGCGCGTATCAGGCCGCGCCGAATGCGGCGCATCAGGCAATTGCGGCGCTCGACGCTGCTTACGATGTCGTCATCATTACCCAGAACGTGGATGGTTTGCACGAACGCGCAGGCTCCAGGAATGTGATCCATCTGCACGGGCAACTGGCCTGGGCGCGCGGGACATCACCGCTGCCCAAGCGCTATCGGATCGACGCGGCACCTGTTTCCCTTGGCCAGCTGTGCGAGGACGGCACGCAACTGCGTCCCAATGTCGTCTGGTTCGGCGAGGACGTCCAGCACATGGACGAGGCGCGCCAGCACGTCGCCAGTGCCGCCAGGGTGCTGGTGGTTGGCACCTCGCTCTCCGTTTTTCCGGCAGCTTCCCTGGTCAAGGCGGCGCGCGGGCGCGCGCAAAAGGTGATCAATTCCCTGGCCATGAAACGGGTACCGTTCGGATTTACTTTTTTGCCTGGCAAAGCGACCAGCATCGTCCCGGCGCTGGTACAAACATGGCTGGAACAAGCTCGCTGACAGCGGCATGCCGGTCTGCTGCGCTGCGCGCGATAGTGGCCGGCTGCGCCCCTGCGCCCCTGCGCGCAAGCTGGCCGCGCGCGGTTCTTGGTTCTTGTTGCCATGCGCTGTCGCGCCTGCGACACTGTGCGCCCACGGGCATCAGCCTCTCTCTGGATTCGCCATGCATTGGATCATTCAACAAAGTATTTTCAAGCCGGGCAATTACCAGTTGCTGGTCGACGCACTCGACATGCTCGGCATTGCCCGTACGTCGGTCGCGATTCCCAACGGGACCGTCGAGATGGTTCCCGATGCGAACCCGGCAGGGAAGGTGTATGTTTGCGGCGCCATCAAACTGGCGAACATCGCGCGCGACAAGGGATGGACGCCAGGCAGTTTTTTGAACGACAATTTCAGGTTCGATCTGTGGCTGGAGCAACTCGGTTCCGAGCTGCTCAATCACGACATTGCGTGCGGCACGCTGGCGGACGTGCCCACCGGGCGCATGGAGACATTTTTCATCCGTCCGTCCGAAGATAACAAGGCCTTTGACGGCATGCTGATGGACACGGAGATGCTCGCCGACTGGCGGCGCGATCCCGCCAGGGCGCGCCTGCACAAGATGCAAGTGATTGTCTCGCCAGTCAAGGCGATCTATCGCGAGTACCGCCTGTTCATCGTCAAGCGCAAGGTGGTGGCCGCTTCGGTGTACCGCATCGGCGGCCGGGCCGAACTATCGCCCACGGTGGAAGACGATGTGCTCGACTATGCACGCGCCATCATCGAGCGCTGGACGCCGGCCGAGTCGTTCGTCATGGATGTCGGCCTGACGCAGGACGGCTTGAAGGTCATCGAATTTAACAATATCAACAGCTCCGGTTTTTACGCCATCAACGTGCCCAGGTATGTCGACGCGATGCAAACGCAGTACGGATAAATCGGGGCCATCCTGACGCCAGCGTGCTCCGGCGGCGACGCCCGGCCGAGCCGGCTTATGCGCAGACGCTGGCCAGGAAATCGGCCACGTTGCCTTTTTTCAAAATCAGGCTGGAGGCGGCCGCATACGGATCGAAGCGGCGCTCCCTGCCGCCCGCCAGCGGTACCCGCACGCTGATGCGCTCGTCTTCGACCTGCACCGACGCATTGGCCAGGTCGAGCAGATACTGCGAAATGAAGGCGCCCACCAGCCCGACGAAGAACCCCAGGTCCTCGCGCCCGACCGCCTGCGCCTGGAGCCATTGGCTGAACGGCGCGCGCAGCGCGTCCAGGTCGAGCGGCTCGCCCGGCACCTGTAGTCCGGCCTGGGTCAGCACCGCATCGAGCATCGGCCTGGCTTCTTCGAGAACTTTGTACGGATCCATGTTTATCGTGTGAGAGTGAGAGCGGGCCGCAGGCCGCGCGTTGGGGGCGTCATCATACCACTGACCGCCAGCCGCGCAGGCCCCGGCATGCGCCTGCCGCCCCCAAGCGAAACGGTAAAACGGCGCCGCTATTACCGCTTGCTGCGGATCAGCTCGCGTGTATGATTGCCTTGCTTTTATGTAATCGTTCTCCTGCACCGCCAGGCCGATCCTCTTTTGCCCGACTGCCCGCCATGACCAAACAATTGAACGCCGCTTTTTGCCTGTCGATCTCGCTCGTTTTCGCCATCACCGGATGCAAGCCGAAAGAACCAGTGGCAGCGCCGCCGCCGGCAAGCGCGCCGGCCCCCGTGGCAGCGCCCCCCGTCGCGCCGGCCCCGGTGGCCGCAACGCCGCCGCCGCCGGCCGACGCCGGGGCCAGCGCCGGGGTCAACCTCGACCAGATCGCCGTCATCGCCAAGCCGATGCCGCCGTTTCCCTTCGTCGATTATCCCGACAATGTCGGTAAAGAGAAGCAGAACACCAAGGCGTCCGAGTTCGATCAGTTGCACCTCGTCGTCGGTAACAAGATCCACACGGTGGAAGGGCGTTTCCGGCGCATCGAATTCGAACTGGCCGCCGCCGGCATTTCGCGTTTCCAGGGCCAGCGCGATTACGCCAAGGCGGCCGCCGACATGGGCGGCGTCAAGGTCAACACCACGACCCCGAAAGACGACGTGTTCGAGAAAATGAATGGCGTGTTGAACGACGCCATGAGCCACAAGCTCGACTATCCGAATGCCAACTACAGCTATGACACCTATTTTTTCGCCACCCCATCCGGGCGCAAGTGGATGCTGATCATGGCCAACGACGACAAGGTGCGCGTCATCTCGATCGAAGAAAAACAAGCCGCTTCGGTGGTCAAGATGGTGACCGCCGCCGTCATGAAGTCCGAACTCGACACCAAGGGCCATGTCGCGCTGTACATTAACTTCGATACCGACAAGGCGGCCATCCGTGCGGACGGCAAGCCGGCGGTCGATGAAATCGCCGCGCTGATGAAGAAGGAAACGGCGCTGCACCTGTCCATCGAAGGCCATACCGACAATGTCGGCGACAAGGCCCGCAACGTGGCCTTGTCGCGCGAACGGGCGCAGGCGGTGGTGCAGGCCCTGATCGGCGACGGCATCGACGGCGCCCGCCTGAGCGCGGCCGGCCACGGCGCCGACAAGCCGCTCATGGACAACGGCAGCGAAGAAGGCCGCGCTAAAAACCGCCGCGTCGAGCTGGTCAAGGTCGCCAAAGGCTGAGCGTCAGCCGGAAACGGTAAAACGCCGCCGCGATTACCGCTTGCGATGCCTCAGCGGCGATGTATTATCACCTTGCTTTTATGTAATCGTTATCCCCTGGCAGCGCCAGGCCGATCCTTTTTTGTTCCTACTGACCGACATGACCAAACAACTTAACGCCGCCCTTTGCCTTTCGATCTCGCTGGCCTTCGCTCTCACCGGATGCAAGCCGAAACCGCCGGCCGCGCCGGTGGAAGCGCCGGTCGCCAGCGCGCCCGTCGCCGCCACGGTTACGCCTGTCGTGCCGGCGCAGCCCGCAGCAGCGCCGGCGCCGGCCGCCGCCGTGAACGCCGCCGGCGATGACCTCGACAAGATCGCGGTCATCACCAAAGCGCTGCCGCCGTTTCCTTTCATCGATTATCCAGGTACTGTCGTCGGATCGTTACAGCGGACCGAAGCATCCGATTTCGACCAGCTGCACGTGATCGTCGGTAACAAACTGCACACCGTCGAAGGACGTTTTCGCAAGACCGTGTTCGATTTATCGGATGCCAAGATTTCGCAATTCCAGGCCCAGCGCGATTACTCCAAAGCGGCATTGGACATGGGCGGGGTGAAGGTCAATACGGTGAACCCGAGTGATGATGCGTTCGCGAACGCAAATGGCGGCGATAGCTACGCGCTTAACAAGAAACTCGGTTATGGCCATTCAAGCTACAGCTACGAAGCCTATTTCTTGCCGACCCCGACCGGCCGCAAATGGCTGGTGCTGATGGTCAGCGACAGCGCCGTGCACATGATTGCCATCGAAGAAAAACAGACGGCATCGTCGGTAAAAATGGTGACCTCCGCCGTCATGCAATCTGAACTCGAGAGCAAGGGCCACATTGCGCTGTACATCAACTTCGACACCGACAAGGCCGCCATCCGCCCGGACGGCAAACCGGCGGTCGATGAAATCGCCGCGCTGCTGAAGAAAGAAACCGCGCTGCACCTGTCGGTCGAAGGCCACACCGACAACGTGGGCGACAAGGCCCGCAACAAGACCTTGTCGCGCGAGCGCGCCCAGGCGGTGGTGCAGGCCCTGGTCAGCGACGGCATCGACGGCACGCGCCTCAGTTCCGCCGGCCATGGTTCGGACAAGCCGCTGACCAATAACAACAGCGACGAGTCGCGCGCCAAGAACCGCCGTGTCGAGCTGGTCAAGGTGGCAAGGGGATAATCCCCGGCGGGAGGCGCCCAAGCGCGCCTCCCGCTCGCATCCGGGCAAACACCATGCAACGCATTACTTGCGACGCGTTCGAGACGCGGCGGCGCCTCTTGCGGGAAGTCCGGGCGATCCCTGGCTCTTCTTTGACCAAATCCATAATTCAGTCAAAATAGCGCCTCGATCAATCCTGACAAACCAAAAGAACCCCATGCTTAATCGCTATGTAAAACCGTTGTCCTGTATGGCCATCACCCTGTTGCTGACGGCATGCGCGGCTAGCGGCCCTAAATTTGCGTCGGTGAAGGATGCAATGCCCGCCGTGGCGGAGAACACCGGACGCTTGTTTTTTTACCGTGAATACGCAGCGTTCGGCTCCGGCATGCGTCCCGATATTTTTGCCTGCGGCGCCAAAATAGGGGAGTCCATTCCCGGCGGCGTGTTCTACGCCGACCTGCCGGTTGGCGAGTGCGAGATCGCGATCCCGTCGGTCATGTATCCGGGCGAGCGCAAGATGATGGTGACCGTCGGCAAGCCGAAGGTCCAGTATTTCCGCACCTGGATGGGTGCATCGAGCTTCGGCGGGCGCACCAACATCGAAGCGGTGACCGAAGAAGCCGCACTGAAGGCAATACAAGACCTGGCGCTCACCAACGAGAAAAAGAACTGAGGCATTTCCCCTTGCCCCAGGGTTGTCGTTGCGTCTGATCCATAAGCCAGCACGCGCACGAAACAGTATTGCCGGCATCAACCATGTCACGCCCGTAACGCGTGGCGCAAAACGCGCCGTTGGGCTACCGTATCAGTGAACCGGCGGCGTCGGATCGTCCGCGCCGTCCCACTTTTCGGGAGCTGTTTCATGATACGCACGCATCTTTCCATGACGATGGCAGCGCTGCTGCTGTCGCTGTCCCCTGCCTGGGCGCAAGAAAAAGTCGCGCCGCCCCAATCCCCGCCAGGCGCCGACAAGGCGCCCAAGACGCGCGCCCTCGAAGCCGGCGCCAAACTCTTGCAAAGCAACAGCCCGGTGGCCGGTTTTGATATCTACCTGGTCGGCTTTCATCCCATGAAGGACCATCCCGAGCACCAGATGGAAGCGCATCATTACTGCCACCAGATGAACGAAGATTTCGCCCAGTGCGTGCTGTTCGACAGCAACACCAGGAAAGCCAATATGCACGGCATCGAATACATTATTTCGGAAACCTTGTTCGAGACCTTACCCGCCGAAGAAAAGAAATTCTGGCATCCGCACAACGGCGAAATCCTCAGCGGCCAGCTGATGGCGCCCGGCATCCCCAAGGTGGCCGAAAAAGCGCTGATGAAGTCCAAGATGAACAGCTACGGCAAGACCTGGCACGTCTGGAACACCGGTCACATGGGCCAGCCCAACGACAAGCTACCGCTGGGCGAGCCAATGCTGGCCTGGTCCTTCAGCCGCGATGGCGAAGCGCAACCCGGCCTGGTCGAAGAGCGCGACCGCCGCATGAAGCTCGATACCGCCGCAACGCGCAAGGACCGGGCCGACCTGACCAAACTGGCCAAGCCGCAGGCGGGCACGGACGACCTCAAAGGCAAGTTCGCCCGCCCTACGCGCGAGATTCCCGGCGTGACCAACAAATAGACGCGCCGCAGGCCGGATCAGGGACGGACTGTTCCTACATGCACTGGGCCAGTTGGCCGATGGACTGGCGCAGGGCAGGGCGCTAGGATACCCATCACCGGCTGCGCGCACCATCAGGACCACGCGCAGCTTCCATTCACCGGAACAGGCAAAGGAGCTGCAACATGAACAAAATTCCTCTGATAAAGAATGTGGCGTGTATCGTGCTGGCGGCGGTGTCGCTGGCGGCGTGCAAGAACGATGGTGCCGGACCGGGCGCGGGCAGCAACGCCGCGCCGACGGCGACCGTTCCCGGTAGCGGCGCCGGCAACAGCACGACGGGCGCGACCGGCGGCACGGCGACCTCGACCACCGCCGGCACTGACGGCGGCGCCGCGACCACGCCGGGCGTGACCGGCGGCGGCAACAGCGCCACCGGCACCAGCGGCGCGGCTGGCAGCACCGCCACCGGCGCCAGCGGCGCGGCTGGCAGCACCGCGAGCGGCGCCAGCGCTGGCAATGCGGGCGCCACGGGAACAGCAGGCACGCCCGGCACGACGTCAATGACTGGCAGTGACGGCGCTGCCGGCGCCAACAGCACCGACACCGGCACCAGGGGCACGGCTGGCACCACGCGCCCGAACGGCCAGTAAGCGTCGCGCTGGCGCCGTCCGCCGGCTGCGCGCCGGCGACGGCGGCGGTATCGAGGCACGGCGGGCAGGGCGCCCGCATGCCCTATACTGGCAAGGTCACCCACGCCGTCGCACCCGCGCAGGCGGGTGCCCAAGTTTTCTGCCTGGCCCATGACCAATTTCCGCACGCCGCCCGCACCACCCGATCCCCTGGACGAGCTGAAGGAGCGCTTGGACTGCTATGCCGGCCGCATCCGCGAAACGACGGTGCGCGAATGCGGCACGTTGTCCGATCCGCGCGTGCTGGCGCTGCTCGTGCCCCGGCTCAACGACTGGGTGCCCCAGGTGCGCGACGCCGCGCGCGAGGCGATGATGTCACTGGTCGAGCGCATGCCCACCGCCGCCTTGCTGGCCATCCTGCCGGGCGTGCAGCATCTGCTCAATGCCGGCAGGACCGACCACCGCGCCTGGGTCGATGCCTACGAGAAGACAATGATCCGGGTCACCGGCATGCCCGCCTTGCTGCAAGGCGTGCAAGATGCCGATTGCCGCCTGGCGCGTGCAAGTTTCCATCTGTTGCGCCGGCACGGCATGTGCACGCCCGCCGAACTGGTGGGCGCCATCGGCCGCAACTGGAACGATGTGATGCTGGCCGTGCAGGGCGTGCGCCTGTGCATGCAATTGCCGCCGGACCAGCGCAATGCCTTGTGCCGCAAGGCCCTCGGCTCGCCCTTCAGCAGCGTTCGCGCCCTGGCGCTGCAAGCCATGCTCGAGACCGATAACGCGGAAAGCCTGGCGGCCGCGCACGCTGCACTGCTCGACTTCAACGGATCGGTGCGCGCCGTGGCCAAGCCGTTCATGGCGCGGCACGGCGTCGATCTGCGCGATTTTTACCGCAACGCGGCGCGCCGGCCGAACCAGAACGCCCTGCAGGTAAGAACCGCGCTGGCGGGCCTGGCCAGCCTGCGCGACCCGGCCGACCTGGCCTTCATGCAATCGTTCACCAACCACGGCAGCAAGTCGGTCCGGGCCGAAGCCCTGCTCGCCTGGCTGCAGCATGCGCCGGGCGACAAGGACGACATCGCACTGGCGGCGCTGATGGATGCCTCGCGCACGGTGCGCAAGCTGTCCTTGTACCTCGTTTGCAGGCAGGGCGCGTACATGCCGATGGCGCTGGTCAGGGCGCGCCTGGCGGCCACCGGCGACGCTGCCATGCTCGCCGCCTTTGGCGAGCGCCTCGGGTCGTCGTAGCATCCGCATCCGGGCTGGCCGGCTCGCGCCCTTGACGCGCCTTGCGGCCGCGTTCTCAGGGCGGTGTCCAGCGCAGGCTGAGCGCCCAGAACACGGCCGCCAGCGCGCTCACGGCGGCGCCGAGCACGCACACCCCGGTCCAGCCGGCGGCGGCGTACATGGCCGTTGCCGCCAGCGCCCCGGCGCCGCTGCCGACTGCGTAGAACAGCATGTAGCAGCCCACCAGGCGGCTGTGCGCGTCCGGGCGGCTGCGGAAAATCATGCTCTGGTTGAGCACCTGGATCGCCTGCGCGCCGATATCGAGCAGCACGATGCCCAGCCCGAGCAGCCACAGCGAGCGATGCAGCAAGCCGAGCGGCAGCCAGGCCAGTACCAGCAAACCGAGCGCAATGCCGGTGGCGCGTTGCCCGAGGCCGCGGTCGGCCCAGTTGCCCGCCTTGCCGGCCGCCAGCGCCCCGGCCACGCCCACCAGGCCGAAGGCGCCGATGGCGCTGTGCGACAGGGCAAAAGGCGCAGCGCTCAGCGGCAGCACCAGCGCGCTCCAGAAAATACTGAACGCCGCGAACATCAGCAGCGCAATCACGCCACGGATCTGCAGCATCCTTTCATGCCGCAGCAAGTCCAGCATCGACAGCAGCAGCGCGCCGTACGGCAAGCTTGGGCGCGTGCGCGCCTGCGCCGGCAGCGCCGTCCACAGCAGGGCCGCCAGCGCCAGCATGGTGGCGGCCGACAGCAGATACACCCAGCGCCAGCCGGCCGCGTCGGCCACCACGCCCGCCAGCACGCGCGCCAGCAGCAGGCCGATGACGACCCCGCCCTGCGCCGCGCCGACCACGCGCCCGCGCTCGGATGCATCGGCGGCGCTGGCGGCGGTCGCGATCAAGCCCTGCGTCATGGCGGTGCCGAGCAGGCCGACCGCCAGCATGCCGGCCAGCAGCAGCGCCGTCTGGCGCGCCATCGCCACGCACGCCAGCGCCAGCGCCAGCAGCACGGCCTGGACCAGCATCAGGCGGCGCCGGTCGAGCCGGTCGCCGAGCGGCACCAGCATCAGCAAGGCCACGATGCTGCCGGCCTGGGTGGCCGTGATCACCCCGCCGATGGCCGCCGGGCTGATCGCGAAGTCGGCCGCCAGCGAACCGAGCAGCGGCTGGGCGTAGTACACATTGGCCACGCTCAAGCCGCTGCCGCACGCAAACAGCGCGACCAGCCGGGGCGGCACGGGTGGCGCCGCAACGGCGCCTGGGAAGAGTTCCATCATGCTCATCCTAAACTGGTTTTAAATTGAAACTAGTTGAAGTGTAAGGATTCTGGTTTTAAAATGCAACTAGTTAAGCGCAAAGAGGGACTTCGCAACGATGGCCAAACGTAAAAGCATGAAAGCCGACCCCTGCCCGGTGGCGCGCGCGCTCGATGTGATCGGCGAGCGCTGGTGCCTGCTGGTGGTGCGCGACGCCTTCGACGGCGCGCGCCGCTTCGGCGACTTCCAGCGCCGCCTGGGGGTGGCGCGCAATATCCTGGCTGACCGCCTGCGCGTGCTGGTCGAGGCCGGCGTGCTGGCCGTGCGGCCGGCGGCGGACGGCACGTCTTACCAGGAATACGTGCTCACCGCCAGGGGCGAGAGCCTGTTTCCGGTGATCGTCGCGCTGCGCCAGTGGGGCGAACAGCAACTGTTCGCGCGCGGCGAGGCGCACTCGCAACTGGTCGACCGGCACAGCGGACAGGCGCTGGCGCCGATGCTGCCGCGCGCCGCCGACGGCCGCCTGCTGGACGCTGGCGGGACGCTCGTCAACAAGCTGGCGGACAGCGCTGGCCAGGTGTTGTCACCCTGTTCAAGCTGCTAGCTAGCAAGGGTTTGATTGAGCGAGATCAAGCCCGCGATAGCCTCCAAAAGTAACCTTGGCATATGTCAGGCGCCCCGGCGCCGCTAACGCCAGCTTGTTTATGCCGTCGCAAAGGAAGAGCCATGAAACCGACCTCCCATCCCGTCGTTCCCGCCGCAACCCGCCGCCACTGCGCCCTGCGGAGCCTGGCGCAATGAGGCGCTACACCATTACCCTGGGCGCCACCACCAGCGCCGGCGGGCGCGTCGTCTCGGCCAGCGGCAGCGGCTGCATCAACGGCGTGCCGATCGCGCTCGAAGGCGACCTGGTGGCCTGTCCCGCATGCAAGGCGACCGGGCGCATCATGTGCATCGGCCCGCGCATCCCCGAAATGTCGGACGGCAAGCACGTCGCGCTCGAAAACGATCTGTGCAATTGCCGCTGCTCGCCCCTGCCCAAGCTGCAGCCGGTGCAGATGATGCGCAGCCAGGTGCTCAAGGATACCGGGCGCGCCCTGTCCAACAGCGACAGCCTGCCGTCGCGCGCCGCGCGTGAGGCCGCGCGCGGTCCGAGCTTCAACGAGCGCTTCGTGCTGCTCGACGAAGAAACGGGCGATCCGCTGGTGCACAAGGAATACGCGGTGGTGCGCGCCAGCGGCCAGCTCGAATTCGGCACCTCCGACCGCAACGGCTACACCCACTTGCTGTCGACCACGACGATGGCTGAATCCGTCGAACTCTTTGTCTAGGATGCCGCATGAGCGCCACCCTCATTTCGCCTTCCGGCGCCGTGCTGCATCGCCGGGCGCGCCTGAGCACCACGCCGGCTGACGAGGCTGAAGCCAAGACAGTGCGCATCCGCCTGGAAAAAGCTTGCCGGCTTGAAGAAAACCGGATCTGCCTGAAGCAGCCCAACATCCGCGCCTTCCTGCGCGCGATGTGCCACAGCTTGGGCGGCGGCGTCGATTTTCTCGACGGCGCCATCCGCGGGCGGCGCAACGACCCGTGGCGCTTCACCGACTTTTCCACCCATCCCGGTGCCGGCCACAACGGCATCTGTACCGCCGCCGGCCTGTACCGCATCACGCGCGAAGTCTGGCAAGAGGTGGGCGCGCGCATGGACCTGTCCGACTTTTGCGCCGAGACGCAGGAACTGATCGCGGTCGACGTGCTGCGCGAGTTGGGCGTGCTGGGCAAGATCCAGGCCGGCGATATCGACGCCACGCTGGCGGCCGCCGCGACCTGCTGGCCGGGGCTGCCCAGGACGCCGGGAAGCCAGGCGCGCTTTGCGGCGCCGGACGCGGCCTACGAGAGTTTCATGCAAAAGTATGGCGAATGCGGCGGCACCATTGCGTCGCGGGCCGACCAGGGCTTGCCGCCACCGCGCCGTTAGGATTCGTCGTTCCCGCGCAGGCGGGAACCCAAGTTCGCACAGAAGCCGCTGGCGGCTCGAGGAAATTGGGTTCCCGCCTACGCGGGAAGTCGTTTCTGGCAGTTCCAGGAACGACGGAACAAGTGCGGTTTTTCCTTGGATTCAATCAGACACACCCTAGCCTGAATTTTGCATAAAAAAGGGCAAGAATGCCATAAGTAATTGATTAAATGTGAGTTATCCCTAAAACACAATTTCAACACGAACGCACCTTGCCCGGCATGAATTCTACCTCAGAGCAGCTACGTTTTGCATCGATTCCAGCCCACAGCGTCCGCGCCGATTTCGCCGGTGGCGGTTTGTCGTCTGATCTCGGTCCGGTCCTGCTGCGCGGCGTTGACCTTCAGATCGGCCTGACCAAGCGCTTGGCCGCAGCTTTGCCCGACCGGCGCCATCAGAGTTACGTCAGCCATTCGTATCACGATCTTCTGACGCAGCGCATCTATCAAATCGGCTGTGGCTACGAGGACGGCAACGACGCGAATCGCCTGCGCCACGACCCAATTTTCAAACTTGGCGCGGCCCGTTTGCCGTTTGATGCCGCCGCCGCGCTGGCATCGGGAGCGACGATCTCACGCTTCGAACACGCTGTAAGTCGTCAAGATATTTATCGCGTCAGCGAGGCTCTGGTCGAACAGTTCATTGCCAGCTTCGCCGGTCCGCCAAAGAGCTTGATTCTCGACCTCGATCATTCCGAGGATGCGTGTTACGGCCAGCAGCCGCTGGCGTTCTATAACCACCATTATGGTTCGACCTGCTACTTGCCACTGATGATCTTCGACGGCCAGTCGGGCGGTTTGATCGCGGCGGTACTGCGGCCCGGAAGGCGACCATTTGGCGAAGAGAACGCGATGATCATGCGGCGCGTTCTGAAGCGGATTCGCCACGACTTCCCCGATACGCATATTCTTGTACGTGGCGATGGACACTTTAGCGGGCCTGAATTAATGGGCCTGATCGATGGGATGTCGAACATGGACTTCATTTTTGGTTTCGCCTGCAACACCAAGCTCCTTGCGATGGCCGAGCCGACCAGCCTTCGCGCCATCGACCGGTGGGTGGCTGCGCAATCGCAGGACGTGGTGCCCAATGCGGTGCGTCTGTTCGATGAATTTACTTACAAGGCGCGTTCGTGGCCGAGGGCCTGGCGCGTGTTGCTCAAGGCCGAGGTCATGGCGCTTGGCGAGAACACGCGCTTCATCGTGAC
>NZ_WHJI01000050.1:0-47046 GCF_011682155.1 Massilia sp. CCM 8734 | reverse complement strand
AGCACGGACCGTTGCGCCCGCTGCCGGCGTTGGTAATCATGAAGATCATCGCCTGGCGCCTTGACTTGGTGCCGGCGCGCAGCATCTCTACAACGGTATTTGTCCGGTGCTCATGCAGCTCGTCAACTAGTGCGATGTGCGGCCGGGGGCCCGACTGGCCATCGTCGCTACTGATCGGCCGGAAGAACGCGCCCTGAGCGAGATAGGCCATATTCCAGGCTTTCTCACCCGTGCCGCTCTTGGTGATCCGCTTTGTGAGCTCCGGAGACTGGTCGCACATGGCCACCGCATCCCGAAACAGAATCATCGCCTGGTCTTTTTTCGTCGCGGCGCTGTAAATCTCGGCTCGCGGCTCCCCATCTGCGACAAGCCCCTTCATTCCAATGCCAGCCGCAAGCGGCGATTTGCCGGAGCCCTTCGCGGTCTCGACGTACGCCACTCGAAAGCGCCGATAGCCGTCATCGCCATGCCATCCGAACAGAGAACCGACTACGAATTTTTGCCACGGCAGCAGCTCGAACGGCACGCCTTCGAAGTCGCCGCCATTCAGTTTCAGCACGTTCCGGTAAAAGCGCTGGGCCTTGTTCGATTCCGCAAGATTCCAGACCAAACCGCGCTTGGCGCCCTCCGCCAAGTCGGCAAGATGGCGCGCGCACTGAGCGCGTACGTCTGGTCCGGCAACGCGCACACCGTCAACAACCGATTGCGCGTACTCCGTTACCGCATCATCCGAAGAACTCGGCGAGCGGGTCTGTTTTGTCTTCTTCATCTGGTGTCGCGTGCACTTTCGAGCGGGCAGCCGGGGTCAGGCCGAACTCCACCAGGTAAGACTTGAACTGCGCATCGGCAGCGCGGAGTTGATTGACGGCTGGGTTCCCCTTGATGAGGGTGTCGCCCTGCATCGTCGTCGTTGTATAGGTGCGGCCGTCACGCTCAATCAGCAAACGGCACTCCAAAATGTCTGTGTAGCAGTCGACTAGGCGCTCCAGCGCGAACCCGTCCGCTTCGGTGAGCACTCCCATTCGATCCAGCAGAACGGAAAGCCGGCCCCACGCAACTTTGCCGCTATCACCGAGGTGCGCTGGGCATGATGGGATCTCGCGCTTCGGCTTGGGCTCATTTTTCGGCAACCCTCGCTTTCCGGGATTGCCTTTTACCAACTTTAATGACGTTGGCGTGGGGCGTCGTCCGGCCATGATTTCGGTTCCAGAAAAAAAGTCTCATTTCGCGGGTGTGCGTATCGAGGGTGAGCGCGGTCCTGTGTGGCTCAATTCCCCAGAGTTTGGGGATGCCCCCATGGCAACATTTCTATGAATAATGTTGTTCCGTGTGAATGTTTCTCGCAGCGCATCATTCCGAGACTGGCCAGCCGTCTGGGCCGATTGTCACCACCGGCCGCTTCGTCTTCCCCTGCTCAGCTTCGGTCTTCACCTCGTGGCACGGTTCGCAAATCGCCTGGAGATTACTGGGATCGTCTGTGCGTGCGTCAGACCACCGCAGCGCCGCGCACTTGGCCTTGCTGATCACATGGTCGACTGCGTACGCGATGACGCCGTAGCGGCCCGCCTTGAGGCATACCTGGCACAGGCCGCCGTCGCGCTGCATCACTACCTTGCGGACTCGGTCCCATGCTGCGCCGTAGCCGCGCTCTTGGCGGGATAGCTTCGACCAGGCCATCGCTATGCGTACGCCTGGCCGCCGGCGCTGTGGTGCGCCATGTATGCGGCGTGTGCTGCCCCGGTGCGCTCACGCATCCATGCATCGAAGCCCGCAGCGCCGGGTGTGGTCCGCCTCTCGATGCGAATGTGCCCGCACTTCACCTCGGTAGCAAACTCGTCGTCAACCAGGTAGATGCTGCCGTCACTGTTCAGCGCGGCGCAGACGGCCTCGCCGGAATCCTCATCCGCAAAGATGCAGTGGGCCAACCATTCGCCGTTCAGGTACACATTGCCCGGCAGCATGGTGGCGTTGTAATCGGGGTGCTGCGGGTCGGCTGCGAGTCTCATGGTCTATCCCTTCGGTGGTTGATGGAAGTGCCACCGCCTGCTCTACGCGATTGCCTGCGATACTATGCAGAGGGAGACCGTAGCCATGGTTCATCGGTGACTGCACCCGCTATTGCGAGTCGCGCCGCTGGAGTGCGATGGCGCGCACAAAAGTCAGCGCACAGGCGTGACCGTGACGCCCTTGTTGATCAGGCGCTTGATCTGCGCCCAGTTCGGTTCGGTGCGGGTGAGCGTGTGGAACAGTGCGAGCGCGCCCAGGTACGGCATCAGCCACCATGCCTTATGCACCTTGATGCTGATGGTCGTCGTGTTCGTCATGGCTCGGCTTCCGGCTCGTTGTTGTGCGGGATCAGCGCCCATCCCAGTTGCCGGCGTATCTCGTCGGGCGTGGGCGGCGGCTCGTGTTCAGCGTGTGTGCGCTGGTCCATGGAGGCGCGCACCTTGCGCTTGTCGGGCTTGGTGGTATGCGTCATGGTGGCCTTGCGGTGTAAGCAATCGCATTGTTGGCAAAGTGCGATGCCGCATCCCGCTCAGCGGGCTCCGTAACATGTTAGGCATTCAAGATCGAACGCCCTAGTTACCAGTCCATCGTCACCCGTCCACTGGCACACTGCTTGGCCGTGGACGCTGGTGTCGCATACTGTCATCTCAGGCCCGCCAGAGCGCAGCATCACCTTATTTCCAGGCATAACGGAACGCAAATTGGGCGGCGAGTAACACACAACCAGTTGGTCGACGCCGAAAGCTTGTTGATTCATAATTCGTTCGCCCAATAAAAAACCGCCCGAAGGCGGCGCTTTGCAGTAGACCTGATATTTATGCGCGAGTGACGGTCAGCGGACCAGGGCGCTCAATAACTTCTTCCAGGATCGTTGCATCGAAGAGCTTCTCTTCGTGCTTGTTTTTCTCATCGAACCAAGAGCACACCGCGCCTTCTTCAGGGCCGCCATCTTCACTATAATCTGAGATTCGCACGACTGACATCTTCGGTCCGCCACTCTTCAGCCGCACAACCATCCCTTTTTTGATCTCTGACATATCGCTCTCTCATGTTTAAACGGAGATTAACTATATGCCTAAAAGACAACAGAATTATGGATAAAGTCGAATAACATAAAGCCCCGCTACCTTTCGGTGCGGGAATCAACGTGCTATTACTCACACAAGAGACGATAAACTACTTATTCTTAACAAGAATCCCGTGCACTTTTGCTCGAAGAGCCGCGCACACATGTTCGGCAATAACATCGAGGGTAGCCATGTCGAAATCAGGTTGGTACATCATACGAACCTCGCTGTAACCCGACACCCTCACATCGAAATAGCCATTTACTAACTTTGATTGAATGCCGACCGGCAACTCCAAACGATCATCGTTATCGAGAGGGAAGAAGGCACGAACCGTAAACGTCGCCCCACTACCTTCGATTTTCATGTCATTCTCGGAAAACGGAGTGGCAACATCACTATACCCAAATTGTATATATGAGTCAGGGGCATTAAGCAGTGCAGATACCCTGCTAACAAGTTCTGGCCCGAGCGAACGCAAATCTCGATCTCGCTGTGCGAGTTTCTTTGCGTTTTCGCTCAGAGCATGCCTCATTTCAGCATAATCATTCATGTCAGCCTTCCATCATTAAGGAAAGGCAAGTGTATCGTAAATGCTAGGGCTCCAAATGCAAAAGCCAGCGATCCGTGAGGAGGCTGGCTTTCTTCCATGTCATCTACGTACAGATGAGCAAGCGTAGCACAATATAACCCTAACCCTCCAATTTGGCAAGTGGATTAAATCGTTGCACCGCCCTGGCCTCTTCGGCGCGGTCCTGCGCCTCGATCTCGATATCGTGCAGGCCATCCATCACCGTCAAGTGCAATACATGCAGGCGGTTATAGACGGTCGACTCGCCGCATTTCAACTCCTGTGCGATGCGCTTGATGGTGAAATTGCCGGCCAGGTAAAACCACTTGGCCACCTCGTACTGTGCCGGGTTCGCCTTGCGGATAGAGATGATGATGCTCTCGATCTCCAGCGCGGCCGCAGCCTCGGTGATCGGACCAGCACCGCTGGCGCCGTGGATCTGGACCAGGCTGCAATAATTCGACTTCGATGGGTAGCCCATGCCGCCATCTTCACGGCGTTTGCACCAGGTTGACCACTCGATCATTCGTTTGTTGATGTACTCGATCATTCTGTTCCTTGTTCAGCGTGAGGGCGGCCAGCAGCAGTTCCGCGCAGGTAGGTGATCAAGTCCGCAAACGTCGGGCAGACTTCCTCGGCGCGGAATGTCCCGCCACTTTCGATCTCGCGCCGGATCGCTGCGACCAGGTCTTTTGGCGTGTTCCCGGCTATTTGCTTCGCGGTCGCCTTGGCCTTTCCCTGGAGACGCGCGGCCTCGACGTGCTCAGCGATGACGGCGCCGGCGCGCCCGCCGCTCTGGCGCACGATCTTGGCCGCGTTGCTCGCGCTGATCTGCTTCTCAGTGACGGCCAGCTTTACGTCGCTATTTGCGTCGGCCAGCACCAGGGCGTCGCTAACGTTCTGCACTGAGCGCCCGACCGCGTCCGCGATCGCGGATGACGTCCACCCCCAGCCGACAAGCTTGCGATACTGGGCCGATCGTTCCAACGGCGTCAGACCCAGGCCCTGCGAGCTGGTGATCAGGTGGATGACGCGCTCTGCATCGCCGCCACGGAACTGCTTCGCGCCCAGTTGGAAACCGCCCTCGGGCTCGCGGACGCCGGGCTCGGCCAGCCATTCGACTGCGGCGGCAACCCGGTGGTGTCCGTCGACCGCGATGATGTTGCCGTCTTCGATCCGGACCTTGATATCGTCGAGCTCCTGCCCGGCCCGCAGCGAAGCCTTGATCGACTCGACATGCTCGCGGTTGATCGGGCGATTGAACCCAGGTTCGAACTGCACCAGGCGCGGATCAACGCCCCAGCTTTTTACGGTCGACACGCCCGGCATGCCGCGCTCTTTCATGACCTTGAGCGAAACCGCTGGCTTTTCGCCGTCGTGCTTTTTGTGCGCTACCTGATTTACTTGGCTCATTTTGCTCTCCGGTTTTGGATAATTTCATTGTTGATGTACTGGATCATTTTTTCCCTAAAGGCGCAGTGTTGGCAAACGTGCATGGCCTCATCCATCGAACTTCGATCTGCGTGTCGATGTCGTTGTCGCAGATGGCGGCGCGCCACTCCATGGCGCGAACCTGCACGTTGGCCCGTCGAAAAGCATGGGAATGTCGCCCAGCGCGCCGCTCCGCTGTTTGCGAATCATCACCTCAGCGTAGCCGCGCAAATCGCTGTTCTCCGGATTGCGCATCTCCGGCCGGTGCACAAACATCACGACATCAGCATCCTGTTCAATCTCGCCGGAGTCGCGTAGATCCGAAAGAATTGGCCGAGCATCAGGTCGGTCCTCCGACTTCCGATTCAGCTGCGCCAGCGCGATCACTGCGACGCCCAGGTCTTTGGCTAATGCCTTGAGGCCGCGCGAGTACGAGCCAATCTGGTCGCTGCGCTTGTCGCCCTCCCCACCGGTCATTAGGCCAATGTAGTCGACGATAATCACGTCGAGCCCGTGGCGGCGCTTCCATGCCTTGGCCTTCATCCGCAACTCCAGCAGCGTGATGGCGGCGGTATCGTCAATGGCAAAGCGCAGTTCATCCAGTCGCATGCAGCCGGCTGTGACACCATCCCAGGCCAATTTATCGTTCGCGTCTATTCGCCCCATCACCTTGGATAGCGCCACACGTCCGCGATTGGACAGCGCGCGGCCGGCGATCTCCTGGCTACCCATTTCAAGAGAGAACATCAGCACGCTCTGTTGCTCTGCAAGCGCCAGCCCGATGTCGGCCGACAGCGCCGTCTTACCCATCGACGGGCGTCCGGCGACGATAATCAGCTGACCGGGACGCAGGCCGCCGTTCATCATTTGGTCCATCGCTGGGATGCCGGTCGACATCGCACTTTCCAAGCCCTCGGCACGCTGCGACACACCCTCGATGAAGTCGAGCAGCACCGCACTGATCATGCGCGGCTCATTGCGTACGCGCCGTTCGGCCAGGGTTGAAACCATCGTTTGCATCTGGTCGAGCACCTGGTCAACGCTCCGCCCCTTGGGGTGGTACGCCAGGTCCGTGATCTGGTCCGCCACCCACAATGCGCCGCGTAGTGCCGAGCGGTCGACGACCGTCTTGGCGTACTGAGCCACATTAGCGGCGCTAGGAACGCTTTGTGCGATCTGGTTGAGGTACGGAGCCAACCCATCGGTGATCGGCCCGCCACGGCCTTCTAACGCGGCCCAGACGGTCATCACGTCCGCAGGCTGCCCCTTCGAAATCAGTTTTTTGACCTCGCCGAAGATAGCCTTGTGATCTTCACGGTAGAAATGCTTGTCCTGCAAATCGCCGATGCGGTCGATGGCGTCATTGCTGCGCAGCAGGGCGCCGAGCACTGCCTGTTCGGATTCGATCGACTGTGGCGCGGTCGCTTGGATGTGGTGGTCGTTCATTTTGCCTTCCGTTCGTGCTGGCCGCTTGTGGCATTGCTAAAGCCCTTGCGGCTGATGAGAAAATCGAATCCGACGCCAGGCGGCAGGCTCGTGTTGTCGCGCACCCACGGGAAGTAGCGCTCTGTGAATCCTGGCTTTTGAGAAAACGTCACGAAGCTCCGAATCGCCGCAGCGCGGGCGCCGACAAACGGGGCCATGGGCACCACGCCGAGCTGCTCGCCAAGCGCATCGTTGAAAAAACCGATGACAGCCTGCTCGCAGGCCGAGTATTCGACCTGGATCTCGTCACGCCAGCCCTCGGCGCCCAGCCAGCTCGCCGGGTACGGGATGAACTGCGGGTCTGTCCACTCGCCCGATGTCATGGCCCGCTCGAGGCTGGACAGGATGTCCGCCAGGAGCTGCTCGTCGGGGTTGAGCTTGGCAAACGCCTTCTCGGCCGCTTTCCGCGACTTCTTGCGGGGGTAGGCTGCGTAGAACCGTGCAAAGCGGTTTTGCAAATCGTCGCTCGAACCTGTCGTGGCCCGGCCTTGTCGGCCTGCTGAGGTCCTGCTTTCGGATTCGCGTTCCGCTTGCGGAGCGCAAGATCTTTTCTTTTGTTGGTTGTCTTTTGAGGTTGTCTTTTGTGTGTCCCGAATTGGGACTAGCAAGTGTCCCGAATTGGGACTAGCAACGTCCTGATTCGGGACATGTCCCAATTCGGGACAGGTGTCCTGATTCGGGACTACTGAATCACGGTTTTCGCCGTCTTCCAAATAATCGACCTGTCCCAAATCAGGACTAGCTGCCGCCGACCTCATGTGCTGCATCGTCACCCACTTCCGATGATCCTTTTGAACGCCGATGATCGAACCGAATCGACCAGGGCGTTTAGTGATCACCCTGCGTACCGCCAGCAAGTTCAATGTTGACGTGACGTGCTGGCGCGCGACATTGCACATGTCGCCGATC
The DNA here is from genome assembly GCF_011682155.1 of Massilia sp. CCM 8734. NCBI lineage: Bacteria > Pseudomonadati > Pseudomonadota > Betaproteobacteria > Burkholderiales > Oxalobacteraceae > Massilia > Massilia sp. CCM 8734. The sequence continues at coordinate 39,576 of NZ_WHJI01000050.1, read as the reverse complement.
TGCGACGCCGAGATGTCGTCCTCCTTCTTACGGAAACCGTAGGTTTTGCGGATGATCGTGAACAGCACCGACTGCTCGCGCAACGAAAATCCGAAGCCCAAGATGGCCTCCATTAATTCGTTGGCGATCATCAGATAGCCATCCTCGGTTTGCGGCGACGCAGTCATACAGTTGCTGCGCCCTCTGCCGTCATGCCCGCTGCGCATTCGTCGTGAGGCGCTGGCGCAGCCACAAACAGGTGGCCGTAGCGTTCCAGGCTCGCGTACTGGCTGCATTCGTCGCCGGTGATCGTCGGGTCGGCATACTGCTGCCCTACTCCCTCCGGCGCCAGGATGCGCACGCAGCTGATGCACTTGGGCGTCAGGTCACCAATCGAGCCATCGCACTTGGCAATGTCGGGACGCGCCACCAGGCCGGCTGAACGTGAAGCTGCGCAGATGTCCATGACCACTCTCATTTCCTTATGCATGGCTGCTCCTTGGCGTGACTGGTGAAGGTGCGACGGGCGATTCATCCGTGTCAGGCGTTGCCGTGCCACCGGGCTGCCATGGGCAATCTGCCCATGCAACCACGGTGTCGATCTCGCGCGGCATCAAAGTCTTCTTGCGCAGCTCGTGTGGCTCAGCGCAGCACCGTCGGTCATGGCGACGAGTGTCGGTCAAGTAAGGTGCCCGGACCATCACTGTCTCGTTGATTTCGAGAATTGTCGTCTCGGTGCCGCTCAGGTGCGCGGCGTCGCCGGTGAGGTTCTGCCAAATGCACAGGTCGCCGACCTTGAGCGGGCCGTAGGTGCGCTGCTCTAATTTCATCTGTAAGAGTTGCTGGAGATTCATCGTTTGCTCTCTCACTTCGAAATTTCTACCAGCGCATCGTCAAGCACGCTGATGTGATAGGAACCGACGCGGCCATATCGCCCGTCGCCAACCTGGTCGATGGTGATGCCGCGCGCCCTGCTGAGCGCCGTCGCTTTCCGGCCGAGCTTGCCCAGCTCGATTTTGCTGAGGCCCAAGTCCCTAAAAAGGGAATAGCCGAGCGCTGTGAACGACTGCACGCTTGCGACTGCGGCGATCTGATTAGCCTCGATGCGCTTGATGCTCTCGGCCTGGGCCGCGAGTTCAGCAGCGTGCGCGGCCTGCTGCGCCTTGATGGCCGAGCTTTCGAAAAGCAGTGCCACCAGCGCGCGATGTTCGGGCGACAGGCTGGCCATAGGGTCCGCGACGCTGGCCTCCAGCCGGGCCAGGCGGTCATACACCTTAGTCTGGACTTCGAGCGATTCGCTCATCACCATAAGTTCGGCTTCGCGCTTGGGGAGGTAGTAGCACTTGAGACTACGGCCGGTACTGTCCTTGTACTGACCTAAAAATTTAGGTGAGTCGATACCTGGATGCTTTTCGATCTTCACCATGAAGTTGTCATGCCGCAGTTCGGCGCGGCCAAGGTCACGAACAGAGTTGATGAGCTCGACCAGTTCGATGCTCGACATCGTTGGAACGCTAGGTTCCGAAATGACGGTGCGCAGAGTCCCTGCGCCGGCCGTTTGCACGGCAGCGTTGCGAGTGGTATTCATTTGGGTTCCTTACGCTGCGAGTTGGCGTGCTGCCATGAGGCTGCTGACAAGTGACTTGATGTCGGCCTCGTCTTTCCCGGCGATCCGGGCATTGATGATCTTGTCGATCTCGTCAGCAGGCCAGCCTACGGCGCGTGGGCCAAGGCTTACAGGCTTTGGCAGCAAGCCCTGCGATACGTGCAAATAGATGGTTGACTGGGCCAGGTCGAAGACCGCTTGAAGGGCGGGGAGCCGATGGATTACACGTGCCATGATTTAACTCCATTTAACCCCGTTGAGGGGCGATGGAGTGATCGTGCCGTACTATTCTCGCGGTTGAAATCCTCCGGCTAGGAGCGCATACACTGTGCTGCTACAGCGCACGCTCTCCTTGAACGCCGTGCCTTTACCTTGATCGAGTTACGCTGGTCTAGGTGAAGGTAACGAGCGCTTAAACTCCGAAACGTATTTGCTAAGCACCCGAAAGGACAATGGGAAGCGTCCAATGAGCAGACTTGCCGCATCGTCATTACCGACGCCTGGGGAAATATTGCCAAGCCAATACGTTTTCACCTCTTCCTTAAGAGAACGGGTTTCAGCATGAGCCGCGTAACTCGCCTTACGTGCAGTCTCGGATCGGACCAACGCCGCTATGTCCTCCGTTATTTCTACCTTGTCGTCGTCAAGATCTTCCCGCATCACTTTCGAAAATTTTCGCTGCCAACATGTCACCGCTTCAGCCAGCACGTCAATTCCCTTTGGTATATCACTGGCAGCGAATAGCGCGTTCGCTTCGGCGAACCATAAGATTGTCATGCATTCCATCGCCACATAACGATTGGGAATTGGCGCTTGAAAGCGCGTAGTTAACGCATTATAAATTTCAGACCTGAAGAGCCCAGGTGTGTAACCTTCCACAAGCGTCTCAGTGCGCCCATTTCGTTTGCCGTACTCGTCGGGCATACACTTTTGACGGTTCTCAACATTGTCGATGTAAACATCATTATCTATGAGCTTCTGCATAAGGAACGCCCCATGCATTTTCGCGTACGAGAACATATGTGAGGCACACGCGAGTATAGATTCCGCCTCTTTGCCAAAATCTTCTTCGAAGCGACTAGCCATACGGGATGCTAAGCCGCCGGTCTCTGTGCCAAAGCGGGAAAAGTCTTTAGGTACCGGAATCGCAACAGGCATCTCCGCACAGAGCAACGCCGCAGTCGCTTCGACTCCTGACTCTTGCATTAAAATGTCAAACTTTCTGTAAAATTCTTCTTCCGATTCCATATTAGCTACCTCTAAAAAATAGTCGTCGACTCTTCATTATTCAAAGCCCCCCCGCGTCGATCTGGCCTTTAAGGGCTCCGCAGCCCGTCAGGGAACGGAAGTTCAGGGATCAGCTTAGGGCTGGCGGAAAATTTTACGACAATGTGATTGCGATCAGTGAGCTCTGTTTGCGGGATCGATTGTCTTAAGCGCCCGCACTTGATTCGCAGATTCGAAGCTCGTCAGCGGGCTAACTGCACCTTCCAGAAGCTTCGCAGCCTCTTCCAGCGCCGCACATCGGACTGTTGCGAGCATACGTTTTAGTGCCTGCTCGTCGATAATTGTGGGACGAGTAGTACCAAGGGAAATTACGCCCGCAAGATTCAGTCGCGCCTGCTCACGCAGCTCGTCAAGAGCAGCGCCCACGTCACGGATATCCGCACCGAGTGGGCTACCAGACATCTTCACAGGGAACTTTCCGAGGGACCTGTGAGTGTATCCAGTGGCCGTGCTCATGCCCAGGGCGTTACACACCTCCTCAATATTGAGGCGCGGCTTATTATAGATTGCGAGCAACATGAATTCAGTTTTTGTCACTTCATACACCTCTCTGCTGTGGTTGACTTTTATCCAGATCCATTTTGCGCTCTCTTTCCATGAGTTGTCGAAATGCTGCCTCTGCTGCATTTCCCACATCTTGCACCAGCCCCATTGCGTGATAGAGCGCGAGAGCCATGCTTACGTCGCGCGTAGTATCGCCAGCGGCAAAGCCGTGGCCGGTCGTCAGACCGTCGCCTCGCCCCTCCGGTGCGCGTTCAAGCGAACAAAGAACGCGAACACAGTCAATGATCGCTAACGCCGCAGAGGTCTTATCACATGCGGCATCGAGGTGCTGCATCGAATCAGATTGCCGGAAATTTTTGTTCATGTCGCATCTCCGGTAATGACTTTCAGTGTCGGCCGGACGTAGCGCGGCCTGCTTGCCTCTTTCATTGATACCGCGACGTCTAAACAAAAGCCCTGGAGGTCCTTATTAAGGGCGCGATACGTCGCCAGCATCAGCTTTTCATCAGGGGTCAGATTGACTGCATGAATCGCGCCCATTGCCGCCAGCTGGCCTGGCCCCTTTGTCAGCTCGCTCATGCTGCACCTCCGCAGGAGTTCGATGTGCTTGGGGAATCAGCGCCAAGCGCCTCGCTCAACCGGAAGTCAAGCTCCTGAAGAAATTGCGCCTCGACCGCCATGTGCTTGATCAGAGCGCCCAAGCTCATCATCTGATGCTTGTTGAGGCCGCCTCTGTCGGGGCTTAGTGCGGCGTGGGCAATGACCTGGCCCAACGCCTCCAGGCCGTTCATCAATTCCGAATTTGCGTTGGAAGCGTGCATGCTCGCCGCCTCCGCGACCAAGCGCTCGTCGGCCGTCAATTTCGAGTGCGACGAGAAATCGGTCGGCAATTTGTTCAAGAGGTAGCCCAGCTCATAGGGTGCGCGCTCAACGAAGTTAAAGTGAGGATTGGGGACGCGAGCATTCATGCCTCTCCTCCTTCCAGTGACGATCCTGGCTCGTCGGCGTGTGCTCCAAACTGAGCAAGAACGCGGGCATGCCCGGCTGCGCAGCGCACAAAGTAGCTCACCGTGTCGTGAATCTTGTGCGTTTTCTGGTCTGGGCAGTCCATCGGATCGAGAGCATCCAGAATAGCGTCCATCAAAATGCCGAGTTCGTGTCCGTGCTGCTGGATCATGGCAACGTCGATAGCCTTTACCATGGAGCTCATACGCTACCTCCTTCTATCGCTACCAGCTTTGCCTGCATTTCACACTCTTCGGACTCAAGGCAGCCGGCAGCTTGTTCGGCCAATTGACGCGTCAATTTCGCGAGGGGCAAAAGTGGACGTCGGTATCGGTCGGCCTGGTCCCCAAGCCCATGAATTTCGATGAGCTCCACGAGCGCATACACCGCTGGCAGGATATTGTCATTGATGAAGCTCGCACCTATGGCTGCCATGTCAACAGCGTCACGAGCGCGACCAATGGCTACATCGCGCAGTGGGTTCGCCACGTCATTCCGCTTGCTGCTCTTGACCGCAGCGCTAATTTCCAAGCGCCAAGGATGGGCCGTGTCATAGCCACTGGCGCCGAGGTAGCGGTCCAAATTCATCAACGTCTGAAGCGGCGCCGCGACGCAGGCAGAGTCAGCGCCCGAAAAATGTTGACTGTTCGGTACCGCTGCTTTAGTATTTGCTTTGTTCATGTGTTTCTCCAAGATGCACTGATCCATGCGGCCCCGGATGCTAGTAACATCCATGGCCACAACCCCTAGTTCCGCTAGGCCGGTTGGTAAGACGAGAGGGGCAGCTGGCAGGCTGCCCCTTGTCACGTCTGGGCGTCGTTTTACGTAAGCGTGTTTCCTCCTTGGCACTTCGCCAATCTAGTGTGCTTCTGATTTTTTCGTTATGCCTGCGTTAAATCACTTGCGCGCTGCCGCTCAAGCATTTCCACGATCCACGAGTTGAGGCTACGGCTCGGCACTTGCGCTTTTGCTGTGGACTTTGCCCATTCCTTAAGGTCTGGTGGCAATCGAAGGGGTGTAGTGCATTGTTGCGGTTTCTTTGGCATGGTAGCCGGCCTCAGCAGATGATGATTCATTCTGACATCTACAGCAAGTAGATGTCAAATTGATTCTTTGCGAAACGCCAAAAAGAATTACATACTTCCCGTTTATGAGCCCCATCAAGCAGCCCAACAGTTTCCCGCTTCGAATGCCCGACGAACTTCGGGTGCGGATCGAGGCGCGCGCAGCCGCCAGCAGTCGAAGTGCGAATGCAGAAATAGTGGTGATGCTTACTGCGATGCTGGATGCGGAATCCAACTTGGCTGGAATTCCGACAGACGTACTTGTTCCTGCGGCGCTCGAGCGCTTGGGCGCGAAGGTGCATATCGTCGTGGCGCCGGACGTGGCGATAGCGGCGGGGATCAAAACGAAGCAGACGCGAAAAAATGTCAACAAGGCCTGATTACAGTTTGCCGGAAACGGGTTTCGTCCGTCTGAAGCAACTGGTGCCGCACATCATCCCGTTTAGTGCATCGACACTTTGGCGCAAGGTAAAGGACTTAGAGTTTCCGGCACCGATAAAACTTTCGCCTGGCGTAACTGCCTGGCATGTGGCCGACGTGCGTCAATGGCTTGAAGCGCACGGTGTTGAAATCTCAAAACTTTCAGCCTCGTCCCGTTCCCGACTAGATTCCGCCGACAACGCCGCGTCAGCTGCGAGTGCAATTAAGCCGAGTCCGTCGAGCTCGGCAAAGACTAGAGCCCTTCAGGCCCAGCTGCAGGACGACAGATTCTGGGAGGCCGAACTGACCAGTGAGGTGAAAGCATGGCGCGACTGCGAATCGATCCGGGCTTACGTAACAGCCGTCTTGGCCAGAGCATCGGCGAACGGCGAACCGTTCAACCAGGAACTACAAGCATGGGCACAGGCAGCACTTTCGGTGGCGAGCCGCCTCGACCCCACTCCTTCCCGGATTGCGGCGCCGCTATCCGGGACACGTCGGCGGAGAAGACTTGGAGGCCAATGAGGCCCCCTAGGCGACGTTGGTGGACATGGACAGCCCTAGGCCAGCAATGGCGCGACTGGCGGCGCAGCGCGCTGCGGATCACGCTGACTACGAAGTCGTGCACGACGTGGCGCTGCAAGTTGCGCTGGCCGCCAATATCCAGCCTAAACGCGCGAAAGCGCCGAAGTAGCCATCTTCGATGAAGGCCGACATCTTCCTAGCGATGAAATACGAGCGACTCGTGATGAGGCTGGATGAGGTATGCCACGAAATCGGGGCCGAGATTGGGACGGTGCGCAACAAGATGAGCGCCGGGACATTCCCCATACCAACTCGTAAGGAAGGGAAATACGTGGTGGCCGATGTGCGCGACGTCGGTAGCTACCTCGACCGATGCAGAGAGGATGCCGTGCAGACCCATGGGCCGTCGACTTTACCTACAGCAGAGTACAGTCACGATAATCCGAACACCGAGCAGTTGGAGGGAACTATGGCCAAAATTTCTGACGAGGACATTTCACGTCTCGCTAAAGCAGTGGCGGACTTGGTGGGAAAACGAGTAGCCTTGGTTGTGCCAGGGTCGCTAGATCTGTGGGATACCAGCGACGTCGCCACCTACCTTAAGCGATCCGCAAACACCGTTCGCACCGACATAGTTGTGCAACCAAGCTTCCCTAAACCAATCCGGTTGCCAGGTACAGCAAAGCCGCAAGCACTGTACAAAGCGCGCGAGGTGGTACAGTGGGCGGAGAGCTTTCAGCAGCCGTCCAAAGCCCGCAAGGCGGTCGGCAGGCCGATCTGATCGAGCCAACTAACAATGAGCCGCAAGCAGATGGAGCGTGCGCACGAATGATTTGAACGGCACAAAGAGAGTGCAACGATGGCCAACATGTTCCTCACGGAGGACGAAGTGGTAGAGCTGACTGGGCGAACGCAACGCGCGGCTCAGAAGCGGGTGCTGAACTTCATGGGCATTGTGAGCCGAGAGCGACCAGACGCCAGCCTTGCGATCTTGCGATTACACGTTGAGGAAAGCTTCGGGGGGGGCGAACACCCCAAAAAAGATGCGCCGACCAGAGCCGCAGATAAACTGGGAGGGCGTGAATTCCACACCTAGGCGTAAACCGTAGGCTGCTGTCAGCCGCTGCCTCATCCACATGGCTGAAGCGCTCAATGCTCGCTACAATCAACGCCTACGACTTCTAAGGACAAGTATGCCTTACCCGATGCATATCCTGCTCAACGACTTCGCGATTAGAAGCTTCCGGGAGACAGCAGACAAAGATTACGTCGCTGCAAGGATGGCTTACCGAGCGCGGCTTATTCAGCCGTTTCTGTGGTCTTCCCTGCACTGCCTGGAAAAGTACATCAAAGGCATCCTGGTACTCAATCGAGTTAAGACCCAAAACATGGGCCACAGCGTACTTCCCGGCATCGAGAGGATGAAGCAGCACGGCAAGTTCGAACTCGATCTTAGTGTCGATACTGTCCAGTTCATCAAGAAACTCGAAGAGTATGGAGCAGAGTATCGTTACTACGAGGTCTCCTATGAGACCCAGCCATTCGATGTTATTCGATTCGACCGTGCGGTTTGGGAGCTCAGAAGGTATTGTCAGCCACTGGACTACGACATCATCGACCTGAGCGGAAAGACGGTGAACTTTTTGGCCATCGAGCTTGAACGCATTCATCAGGCGAAGGCGAATCACGAAAAGGGAACATGCATCATGGGAGGCTTCCTGGAAGATATCATCAAAAAGAAGGATCATCCAGCGCGCGAAGCGCTGATATGGAACAACCTGTTCTTTGGTCCGTCACGACGCAAGCGCGTGAAGATGCAATCAAGGTGGGAATCAGGTAGCTCGCCGTTCTTCTTGCATCCCCAGATCATCGACGAAGTGCTCAAATACGCCTATATACCGGGTAAGATCGCCGAGGGCGTGCGCCAGTTCGCGAGGCAGAAGGCGGCTGAGGAGGTCAAAGCCGAGCGGGATGCCAAGAAAGCTGCGAGGGCCACAGCCAAACAGTCTGGAAAGAAGGACTGAAGGAAAATTCAAATTACTCCTAAAAGGTACCAGAGCAACATTTTGTACGACCGTCGGGTTGACTCCACTGACCATCGGACACCATATCTCAGGTCAAGTGTGAGCTACTACGAACATAACAAAGTGATCCGTTAAGGCACGCCTTAAATCTAAGGCACCTGTAAGGCACGAAGCAGAAAAACAAAAAGCCGGCATGTGCCGGCTTCCGCTAAGTCATTGATTTTATTGGTCGGGACGGAGTGATTCGAACACTCGACCCCTTGCACCCCATGCAAGTACGCTACCAGGCTGCGCTACGCCCCGACGAGTTGCGAATTATATCAGAGCATCTTGCGTTTTTGTGACACAAAATCGTACCTCGCGCGTGCGGCCGGACGCACCTTGCGCTGCCTCAAACTCCTCCCAGAAATACGCCTTACCTGTCTACAACCCTACTAGCGGTTTGCTTCCGTACAGAACTACGACCCCATCCGCATTCATGTACTATTTCTCAAACAGTGTTGCAATTTACGAAATTTACGATGAGAAAAACGGAGATTCCCTCCATGGAAATTCAGAACAGCGACACCAGCCGCTTTCTTTCAACCGGCGTCCCGGGACTGGACACCATTCTCGGCGGCGGCCTCACCAGCGACCGCCTGTTCCTGATCGAAGGCGAGCCCGGCACAGGCAAGACCACGCTCGCCCTCCAGTTCCTGTACGAAGGCGTGCGCCGCGGCGAATCGGTCATCTATATCACCCTGGCCGAAACGCGGGTCGAACTCAAAGCGGTGGCGCAGTCGCACGGCTGGTCGATGGACGGCATCCACGTCGAGGACATCATCCCCAACGAGAACATCCTCCACCCCGACCACCAGTTCACCATTTTCCACCCGTCCGAAATCGAGATGGGCATGACCACCCAGCGCATCCTCGACACGATCGAAAAGTACAAGCCGACCCGCGTCGTCCTCGATTCGCTCTCCGAACTGCAACTGCTGGCCGAAAGCCCGCTGCGCTACCGCCGCCAGGTGCTCGCGCTCAAGCAGTACCTGTCCGGCAAAGGCTGCACCACCCTGTTCCTCGACGACCGCACCGCCCTCTCCGGCGACCTGCAGGTGCGCAGCGTGGCGCACGGCGTCATCACGCTCGAACTGATCAACCAGGACTACGGCTCCGAACGACGCCGCGTGCGCATCGTCAAATACCGCGGCATCGCCTTTCGCGGCGGCTCACACGACTATAAAATCGTCACCGGCGGCCTGGTGGTGTTCCCGCGCCTGATCGCCGCCCACACGCGCGTGCACACCGAACGCAAACGGCTTTCGAGCGGCATCGCCCAACTCGACACCCTGACCGGCGGTGGCCTCGATGAAGGCACCAGCACCCTGCTCTCCGGCCCACCGGGCACCGGCAAGTCGTCGCTGTGCGCCCAGTATGTATATGCGGCCACGCAGCGCGGCCAGAAAGCGGCCATGTTCCTGTTCGAGGAAGCGGCCAACAACCTGCTGCTGCGCTCCACCGGCCTCGGTATCGATCTTGAGGGCGCGATCGAGCACGGCCTGCTCACCATCAAACAGATCGACCCGGCCGAAATGGCGCCCGGCGAATTCATGCAGGCGGTGACCGACGCCGAAGCCGGCGGCGCGCGCGTGATCGTCATCGACAGCCTCAATGGTTTTCTGAAGGCCATGCCCGACGAGCGCTTCCTCGCCACCCACATGCACGAACTGCTGACCTACCTGGGCCAGCGCGGCGTGGTCACCATCCTGGTCGGCGTGCAGCCCGGCCTCATCGGCGGCAGCATGAGCACCACGGTCGACGCCAGCTACATCGCCGACAGCGTCATCATGCTGCGCTACTTCGAAGCGCGCGGCAAGGTGCGCCAGGCCATTTCGGTGTTCAAGAAACGCGTCGGCCTGCACGAGCGCACCATCCGCTTGTTCTCGATGAGCAGCAAGGGCATCGAAGTGGGCGATGTGCTGACCAACTTCCACGGCATCCTGACCGGTGTTCCCACCTTCGACGATAGCCAGTCCCACGTGCTGTTCGACGACGAAAACGGATAAGCGAAAAGCAGCCTATGGAAAAGCGTATCCTGATCTACGCCCCGACCGGGCAAGACGCGGTGCTGGCGTCGAAAATGCTCACCCTCGCGCAAGTCGACAACCTGGTCGCCGAAAACGTCCAGAAACTCGCCGAAGAACTCTTGATCGGCGTCGGCGCCGTGCTCACGGTCGAAGAAGCGCTACCGAACGGCGGCATGAAAGCGCTCGGCGAATTCGTCCAGCGCCAGCCCAACTGGTCGGACCTGCCGATCGTGCTGCTCACGCACCGCGGTCCCGACTCGCTCAGCGTGCGCCAGGCCATCAGCGCCCTCGGCAACGTCACCCTGCTCGAGCGCCCGGTGCGCACCCTAACCCTCATCACGTCGCTGCAATCGGTGTTGCGCGCCCGCGAAAAGCAGTACCAGGTGCGCGAAACCGACCGCCGCAAGGATGAATTCCTGGCCAGCCTCGGTCACGAACTGCGCAACCCGCTCGCGCCCATCCGCACCTCGATGAGCGTACTCAATCACCTGTATCCCGACCAGGCGCCCGTCAAGAAGGTGAGCGACGTGATCGAGCGCCAGGTCGTCCATCTCACCCGGCTGGTCGACGACCTGCTCGATGTGGCCCGCATCAACAGCGGCAAGATCGAACTGCAGCGCGACTACACCACCTTTGCGCAGGTGATGGAACACGTCACCGAACTGTGCTCGGCCGCGGCGGCGAGCAAGCGCATCAAGATCGACGTGGCCATGCCGCCGGGCGACGTGGTGCTCTACGCCGACTACGCGCGCGTGGTGCAGATCGTCGCCAACATCGTCTCGAACGCGGTCAAGTTCACGCCGGCCGACGGCTGCATCACTGTGCGCGGGCAGGTCGAATTCGGCGCCCTGAACATCTACGTCAAGGATACCGGCATCGGGCTCGAAGCGGCCGCCATCGGACGCATCTTCTTCATGTTCGAGCAAAGCCGGCCGCCCTCGGGCCAGATCGCCAGCGGTCTCGGAATCGGTTTGAGCCTGTCGCGCCAGTTCGCCGAAATGCATGGCGGCAGCGTGCACGTCACCAGCGAGGGACTTGGCAAGGGCAGCGAGTTTGTCGTCACCCTGCCGGTGGTGACCGAAGCGCGTCCGGCCATGGCCACGTCCATGGCCGACGTCATCGGCTCGATCGACCGGCGTCCCAAGGTGCTGGTGGTGGACGACAACCGCGATGCGGCGGACTCGCTGCAGGCGCTGTTCGAAATGGAAAACTGTAACGTGGCCACCGCCTACGACGGCTTTGAGGCGGTGCAGGCGGTGGAGCAGGGCATGCCCGACATGATCGTGATGGACCTCGGCATGCCGAGCATGGACGGTTACGAGGCGGCGCGCCGCATCCGCTTGAAACCCGGCTCGCAGTCGGTGCTGATGATCGCCCTGACCGGCTGGGGCCAGAGCGACGCGCGCCAGCGCACCCTGGACGCGGGCTTCGACCATCACCTCATCAAACCGGTCAACTTCGACGACATCAAGCGCCTGGCCGACGGCCGCCTGGCCAAGGCGCAGGGCTTGCGCCTGATCGGGTAGGAGTCTGCGCGGCAGAAGCTCGTCGGCCGCGCAGACTCCTAGCCGGCCGTTTTCGCCAGCCGCGGCGCCTCGAGCGCCTCCATCAGGCGCGCCATGTCCACCGGCTTGACCAGGTGCGCGTCGAACCCCGCGCCGAGGGCGCGTTCGCGGTCGCTGTCCTGCCCATAGCCGGTCAGCGCCACCAGGCGCACCTTGCTCGTTGCCGGGTCGGCGCGCATGCGCCGCGCCACCTCGTAGCCGTCGATGCCGGGCAGGCCGATATCGACCAGCGCAATATCGGGGCATGCCAGCGCAGCCTTACGCAGGCCGTCGACGCCATCGATGGCCGTGTCGACCCGGTACTGCTGCGCTTCGAGCATCATGGCCATCATCTCGCGCCCGTCCTCGTTATCTTCGATCAGCAGCACGCGCTGGCGCGACGAGGGCGCCGGCGCCGGCACGCTCACCTCGGATTGGGGCGCTTGCACGCGCGGCAGGCGCAGCTCGAAACTGCTGCCCAAGCCCATGCCGGCGCTGCGCACGTCCGCCCTCCCGCCATGCATCAGGGCCAGTTGGCGCACCAGCGCCAGCCCCACGCCCAGGCCGCCCTGGGCGCGGTCGAGCGGGCGCGCACCCTGCACGAACAGGTCGAACACATACGGCATCAGCTCCGGCGCGATCCCGATGCCCGAATCGGACACGCACAGCACCGCTTCCTCGCCTTCGGCCTTCACGCTCACCGAAATCGTGCCGCCGGCCGGGGTGTATTTGAGTGCGTTGTCGAGCAGGTTCGAAACGATCTGCTCCAACCGGGTCGGGTCGCCATCGACCCACACCGGCGCGCTATCGACGCGCAACTCATGGCGCGCCGAGCGTTGCGAGGCGCGCAGGGTGGTCATGTAATTGTCGATCACCTGGTCCAGGCGCAGCGCGCTCCGCTCCAGCAGGATTTTCCCGGAGTGAACCCGCCCCATGTCGAGCAGGTCGTCCACGATGCGGGTCAGGTGCCCGCTCTGGCGCGTGATGATCTCGCGCGCGCGCTCGCTGGCGGCGGCCGGCATGCCCGGATGAGCCATCACGCCCGTCGCGTTCACGATCGCCGCCAGCGGGTTGCGCAATTCGTGCCCCAGCATCGCCAGGAATTCATCCTTGGCCCGGTTCTGCTGTTCGGCCTTGGTGCGCGCCTCGTGTTCGCGCTCGAACAAAATCTCGCGCTCGGTTTCAGCCGCAAGGCGCGACTGCTTTTCCTGCTCGACCACCGCCGCCGCCGCCGCGATCGCGGCCTGCACCTCGTCCACCTCGGCCACGCCCGAGACGTCGCTGCGGGCCACCTCGCCGCTGCCGCCGAGCGCATGCGCCGAGCGCGCCACCTGGCGGATCGAGCGCGACAGCCGGCGCGCAAAGAACACGGCGGCCACCGTGGCGCAGCACACCGCCGCCGCCAGTCCGATAATCGACACCATCAGCGCGCCCCGCGCCGCCGATTCGATTTCGGCTTCCGGCACGCCCACGGCCACCGTCCATCCGGACAGCGCCGAGCGTTCCAGCACCGTGTACAGCTTCATATTGTCGTCGCTGGCGTTGCGGATCACGCCGATGGTCTTGCTGCGGATCGCTTCGCGCAGGTCCGGGCGCGTTTCGCCGCGTCCGCTCGCGCCGCCGCCGTAGGTTTGGGCGATCGTCATGCCATTGCGGTCGTACACGCCGGCCAGCCAGGTCGGCGGCGCGTTCACCTGGGTCAGCACGCCGTTGAAATGGTCGATCTTGAAACCCTGCGCGATCACGTAGCGCATGCCATCCGGCGTCGTGACCGGCACGTCCACCACCACCAGCAAGGCTTGCGTGACGACGCCGCGAATCAGGTTGGAAATTTGCGGCGTGCCGGCGCCCAGCACCTGGGCCACGCGCTGGGCCGCGTCCGGCTCCGGCAAGGGGGTGCCGAACGGCACCGCGGTATTGATCAGCTGCTGCCCGCGCTCGTCGAGCAGCGCGGTCCAGGTGGCGCCCACCTTGTCGGCGAAGCGCGCCTGCTCGTAGAAGCCGGCCAGGTCGCCGCGCGCCAGGTGCGGCGAGGTGGCCAGCATGCGCACCGCGCTCTGGGTGTTGGTCAGTTCGCGGTCGATGCTCACCAGCGAGATGCGCGCCGTTTCGCGCACGCCCTTGAGCGCCGCTTCGCGCTCGGCCTTGAGCAGCATGTTGAGCGAAATCGTCGAGAACAGAATGACCGGAATCAGGATCGCCGCGACCATCAGCGCGAGATAAGCGCGGATTTTCATGGCACCGGCGTCAAAAGACTGTTCATGGAATGCTGCGGCCTTTGAAAAGCGGGAGAAGTGGCAAAATGGCGTACGATTGCAATTATAACCACTTTCTCACGAATTCTTACCGTCGGATAAACCCGCCCTTACTTCCAGTCGCCGCGCAGCGCCAGCACCTGCTGGTGCAGGTAATCCGGGGTGGCCTCTTCCGGCGCCACCGGCGCGCCGACCGCCAGCGCCAGGCGCGAACGCGGTCCGCGCGCAAAAGTGCGCTCGAACAGGTTGCCCGGGTCGCGCGTGAGCAAACTGCCCCACAGGCCGCGCAGCGCCATCGGAATGACCGGCACCTTGCTGCGTTCGACGATCTTGGCGATCCCGCCGCGGAACTCGCCCATCTCGCCGGTCGAGGTCAGGCGCCCTTCCGGGAAGATGCATACCAGGTCGCCTTCGTGCAGCGCCTGGGCGATGTCGACATACGCCTTCTCCATCAGGAACGGGTCTTCCTTGGCCGGCGCGATGGGAATGGCGCGCGCGGTGCGGAACAGCCAGCCCATGAGCGGCATCTTGAAGATTTTATGGTCCATCACGAAGCGGATCGGGCGCGGGCTGGCCGCGCCGATCACCAGCGCGTCGACATAGCTGACGTGGTTGCACACCAATACCGCCGGGCCTTCCTCGGGAATGCGCTCCACGTCCACCGTCTTGACACGGTGGATGGTGTGGATCAGCATCCAGGCCACGAAGCGCACCAGAAATTCCGGCACCAGCGAGAAGATGTACAGCGCCACCAGGGCATTGAGAATCGCGGTGGCGAGGAACATCTGGGGTATCGTGAAATGCAGTTTGATCATCACAATCGCCATGCCGGCCGCGCCGATCATGAACAGCGCGTTCAGGATATTCATGCCGCCGATGGTGCGCGACAGGTGGGCCGGCTCGCAGCGCGTCTGGATCAGCGCGAACAGCGGCACGATGAACAGGCCGCCGAACACGCCCACCATCGCAATATCGAACAGCACGCGCGTCACGCCCGCCTGCGACAGCATGCCGAGCATGTCGACCGGCAGCGCCGGGCGCACATAGCCCATGCTGGCGAAATACAGGTCGATCCCGAACAGCGACAGGCCGATCGAGCCAAACGGCACCAGGCCGATTTCGACCTTGTGGCCGGAGAGCTTTTCGCACAGCAGCGAACCGACGCCCACCCCCACCGAGAACACGCTGAGCAGCATCACGAACACGCTGTAGTCGCCATTAAGGAACTCCTTGGCGTACAGCGGGAATTGCGACAGGATCATGGCGCCGTAAAACCAGAACCACGAGTTACCCAGCATCGACAGGAACACGGTGCGGTTCTTGCGCGCGTGGCCGATGTTGCGCACCGATTCGGCAAACGGATTCGGATTGATTTTCAGGTCCGGCATCGGCGCCGGCGAGTGCGGAATGCGGTAGCTGGCCGCAAGCCCAAGCACCGCGAAGAACATGGTGGCGCCGGCCACCAAGAGCAGCCCATTGGACTTGACGACCAGCGCCGCGCCCAGGATCTGCCCGAGCAGGATGCCGACAAACGTGCCCATTTCGACCACCCCGTTCCCGCCGATCAGCTCTTCCGGTTTCAAATGCTGCGGCATGTACGCATACTTCACGGGGCCGAACAGGGTCGAATGCACGCCCATGCCGACCACCGAGGCGATCAGCAGCCACAGGGTGTGCGTCATCCAGCCGATGCCGGCCACCAGCATGATGGCGATCTCGAACATCTTCACAAAACGCGCCAGGCGCCCCTTCTCGACCTTCTCGGCGATCTGCCCGGCGGTCGCCGAAAACACGACGTACGGCAAGATGAACAGGCCGGGAATGAGGCTGTTCAATACGGCCGGATCGAGCGTGGTCCAACTGGCCGCCTCGTACGTCAACATCACCAGCAAGGCGGTCTTGAACACGTTGTCGTTGAAGGCGCCGAGGAACTGGGTCCAGAAAAACGGCGCGAAGCGGCGCTGCGTCAGGAGGGAAAACTGGCTGGCTTGACTCATGCTGATCGTTCTCTCAGGGTCTTGATATGGCAAAAAAGGTGGCTGTTCATCGTCAGGGTACCATCACGGCTGGCGCAGCAAGGCCTTGAAGGCTTGCGGCACCCACGGCCGCGCGGCCACGATGAAGCTGATCGCGTGGCGCTGGTCGAACGGCAGGCGCGTTTCGTGCTGGTGCTGCTGCGAGAATTCGGCCGCTACCTGCTTGAGGCGTTCGAGCAGCGCCGCGCCGGACTGCTTCGACAGCATCACGTTCACCAGCCGCATGACTTCATCCTCGCCATCGAAGCGTGAGTTCAGGTAGTCGGCCGCCGCCTCGTGCCGGAAGTAGCCCTGGATCGGGCCATTCGCGATCCAGCCGAAGGTGCGTGCGATCAGCAGCTTGACCCGGTTATTCGGCAGCAGCTCCAGAAAGCCGATGCGGTCCAGGCGCAGCAGGTATTTGGTCACTTCCGCTTCGCTCATGTCGTAAAAACGCACAATATCGTCGAAGCAGATGTGGTTCATGGCCGACACGGCCACCACCAGCAGGCGTGGGTCGCCGATGATCTCGCGCTCCTGCGCCAGGGTCAGGTGCGAAATCAGGGTCGGCGCCGACTGCGCCGCACTGAGCTCGTCGAACTCGATACCGGTGGCGGTGAGTATCTCGTCGAGCCGCTGCAAGGTGAAATTCTTCTGTGAAAACATACGCTTAACGCTGGCCTCCGACATGCCGATCCGTCCGGCCAGGTCGCCGTAAGTGATGCCGCGCCCCTTCAACAAGCGCTTCAATGTGTCGACAAGTGTAATTGCGTGCGGCATTTCCGTATCCCTATGAATTCTGGTAGCAAATACTAATACTTATTCGCAATAAAAGCGATACGGCCTATCATTTCATTTAGCAAAGACAATTGTTGCGTAAGATGTCCTTGCCAACCCGGCCAACCAGATGAAAGAACCGCATGAAAACCAAGCTGATGATCGTCGCCCTCGCCTGCGCCCTGTTCGGCGCCAATCCGACCGCGCTGGCCCAGGGGTCGAACCTGTCGTCCACGCCGAGCAATGCATCGGGCGCGGTGGTGATGGGAAGCCTGCTGGTGGTCGCCGTGGGGGGCAGCGTGGTGGCGCAAAGCGTGGAGAACGTGGCCGACGGCACCATGGTGGTGCTCAAGAACGTGGCCGACGGGTCCACCGCCACCGTCAAATTAAGTGGCGACGGCGCCAGGGGCTTGTCCAACCTGGTCGGGCAGACCGTCACGGTCACCGCCACCGCCAGCGGCCATGTGCTGATCGCGGCCGGCAAGGTGATTGCCTTCATCCCGACCGAAATCGGCAAAAGCCTGCTGCACCACTCGCAAAACGGCGAGAAGGGCTGAGCATGATCCGCCTCGCTCTGCGTCTGCGTTTGCTCCTGCTGCTGGTGCTGGCCATGGCGCTGCCATTCGCGCACGCCGGCACCGCCTGCGAGGAAGTGGAGCAGGACGCTACAAAGTTCGTCAAGGCGGTCAAGCTGGCCGAAAACACCAGCGCCGCCCTCGATGCTTCCGGCGCCGAGGTGGCAATGATCGCGCGCGTCGGCCAGGATCTGTCCAAATACGACCTGCGCTACTCGCACATGGCCTACGCCTGGCGCGACCATCCCAAGGGCCGCTGGACCGTGGTGCACCTGCTGAACCAGTGCGGCACCGCCAGCTCCAAGGTGTTCGACCAGGGCCTGGCCAACTTCTTCCTCGACGACTTGTTCGCCTACGAGAGCCAGATCGTGATCCCGGGCGCGCAAAGCCAGAAGCGCATCGTCGCCATGCTGGCCTCCGAGGCGCCGACGCGCCTGCACGGTGCGCACTACAACATGCTGGCCTTCCCGTTTTCGACCAAGTACCAGAACTCCAACCAGTGGGTGCTCGAGACCTACGCCGCCAGCGAGTCCGCCATCGGCGATCGCAGCGCCGCCCAGTCCTGGCTCAAGCAGGCCGGCTACGCGCCGAACACGATTTGGGTGCCCTCGGTCAAGCGCCTTGGCGCGCGCGTGTTCCGCGCCAACGTGGCCTTCGACGACCATCCGCTGGGGCGCCGCATCGCCGGCCAGATCGACATCGTCACCGTCGAATCGGTGGTGCGCTTCGTGAAGAAGCGCGATCCCGCCGTCACCGAGAGCGTGGTCGGCATCCGCTAAGGCGGAGTCAGAACACCCACAGCTTCTCGGGCGGCATGTGCAGCCAGTAGCTGCCCGCCTCCAGCCGGTACTTGGAATACGCGCGCAGGCTGAAGTCCCCGCGCTTGAACAGGCATTCCCAGCGATCTCCCAGGTACATGCAGGTCAACAGCGGCAACTCGAGCGCGTTATCGACCTGCTGGGCGCTGATTTTCACATCCTCCACCCGGATCAGCGGCGTGGCCTCGCCACCGATGCGCGCGCCGCGCGCCGTGCCCCGCATGCTCACCCCATCGACCAGCACCGTCAGCGCGCCATCGCTGGCGGCCACCACCTGGCCTTGCAGGCGGTTGTTACTGCCCATGAATTCGGCGGTGAACAAGGTCTCGGGCGTCTCGTACATGCTCTGTGGTGAGCCCTGCTGCTCGATCTTGCCGTTATTGAGCAACAGGATGCGGTCCGAAATCGCCATCGCCTCGCCCTGGTCGTGGGTGACCATCAGGGCCGACAGGCCAAGCCGCACGATCAGCTCGCGCAGGAACGCGCGCGCCTCTTCGCGCAGCTTGGCGTCCAGGTTCGAGAGCGGTTCGTCGAGCAAAATCACGGGCGGGTTGTACACCAGCGCGCGCGCAATCGCCACCCGCTGCTGCTGGCCGCCGGAGAGCTGGTGCGGATAACGCTCGCCCAGGTGGCCCAGGCCCAACTGGCCCAGCACTTCCTTGACCTTGGTTTCGATATCGCTCTTGCCCATCTTGCGCAGGGTCAGCCCGTAAGCCACGTTGTCGAACACGGTCTTGTGCGGCCACAGCGCGTACGACTGGAACACCAGTCCCAGGCTACGGTGCTCGGCCGCCATCTCGAACTTGCGCGCACCGTCGAACACGCGCCGCTCGCCGATGTCGATGGTGCCGCTCTTCGGGCTTTCCAGCCCCGCCACGGCGCGCAGCAAGGTGGTCTTGCCGCTGCCCGAAGGCCCCAGCAAGGCCACCACTTCGCCGCGCTGCAGGTGCATCGATACGCCCTTGAGGATCTGGTTGGCGTGCGCGCCGGTGCCATAATCGAGGTGCAGGTCGTTGACAGTCAATTCATTCATGAAAATTTCCGATCCGGATAGAGTTTATTGATGCAGCTTGACGCCGAAGCGCAGCGCAATGCCCAGGCCAATGGCCACCAGCGTGATATTGATGAACGAGAGCGCCGCCACCAGGTCGGTCGATCCACCGGCCCACAGCGATACCAGCATCGCGCCGATGACTTCGGTGCCCGGCGTGAGCAGGTACACCCCGGTCGAGTATTCGCGCTCGAAGATCAGGAACACCATCAGCCAGGCGCCCAGCATGCCGAATTTGATCAGCGGCAGCGTCACGTCGCGCGTGACCTGGCCGCGCGTGGCGCCCACCGCGCGCGCCGCCTCTTCCAGTTCCGGCCCCACTTGCAGCAGCGCGGTCGAAATCAGGCGCATGCCGTACGCGAGCCACACCACCGAATACGCCAGCCACAGGGCGAAGATGGTCGAGCGCACTTCGCGCAGCAGCGGAATCGCATGCTCGCTGAGCCACAGCGCCGGACCGAGCCCGGTCGCCTTGAGCATGCCATCGAGCCAGCTTGGCACGAACAGGAACACCCACAGGAACGACAGGCCGGCCAACAGGCCCGGTACCGCGCGCGGCACCAGCACGCTGTAATCGAGCATGCGCGTAATGCCATCGGGCTTGCGGTGCATCGCCAGCGCGATCGCCGTGTAGCACACCACCGCCAGCGCCCCGCCGATCACGCCGATCAGCACCGTGTTGATAATCCCGCGCACCAGCGAATGCTGCTCGAGGATGTCGCGGAAGTGCTGCAAGGTCAGCACATCCCACAGCACCACGCCCTCGCCCCAGTTCTGCACAAAAGAGCGCAGCACGATGCCCGACAGCGGCAGGATGATCGTCACCAGCAGCCAGCCGGCCAGCAGCGCAAACGCCAGCCACTTCCAGCGCCCCAGCGGCATGGCCTTCTGGCGCGCGCCCTTGCCCTTGATCGACACATACTTGTTGGCCGATTTCAGCAGCCAGCGTTGCAGCATCACCAGCGGCATGGTCACCATCACCAGGCACACCGCCACCGCCGCCATCAGGTGGTACGAGGGCGTGCCCATCTTGTTGGTCAGCTTGTACAGGTAGGTGGCCAGCACCAGGTGGCCTTCCGGGTCGCCCAGCACCAGCACCAGGCCGAACACTTCGAAGCCGAGGAAAAACACCAGCACGCCGGCATACGCCAGCGCCGGCATAATCATCGGCAGCGACACGTTCATCATCACCCGCAGCGGCGAGGCGCCGGCCACGCGGGCCGCCTCCTCCACGTCCGAACCCAGGCTTTTCAGCGCCGAGGAAGCGTACAGGTACACGTGCGGCACGTGGGTCAGGCCGGCGATGATGACGATGCTGGTGAACGAATAGATATTCCAGGGGATGAAGCCGAGCAGTTGCTTGGCCCACACCGAATAGAAGCCCACGGGCCCCATCGACACCACGTAGCCGAAGCCCATCACCATGGGCGAGACGAAAATCGGCACCAGCAGCATCGGCGCGATCCAGCTGCGCCCCGGCAGGTCGGTGCGCACCATCAAGAAGGCCAGCATGCCGCCCAGCGGCACGGCGATGGCGGCCAGGCCCGTGGCGAGGATCGCGCCATTCTTGAAGGCCTGGGTAAAGTCCGGGTCGTCGAAAATGAAGGCGTACGCTTCGAAGCCCAGGGTTTTTTCCGGCATGAAGAACGGCGCGGACAAAAAGCTCTGGTAAAAAATCAAAAACAGCGGCAGGAAGATGGCGACGCAGGCGAGCGTCACCACCAGGCCGCGCGGCCAGTTAAGCCGCGTGGCCCGCAATGATAAGGTGGTCATGTCAGGTCCGATCTTGGGATGAGGGAGGTGGGCGCTGGCCCACCGTGCCGGCGCTTACTTTTTGCCTGCGGTTTCTTTCCACTGCTTCAGGAAGGCCATGCGCTTGGCCGGCGCCAGGTACTCGAGCACCGACGGGTGCACCGGAATCGGCTTGACGTTCTTTTCGCCGATGATCTTGATCAGTTCCGCCGAGGTGGTTTCGCCGGTGACGTCGGCGCGGATCGCAAACAGCTTCGATTCGTTGGCGATGACGGTCTGGCCGCGCACCGACAGCAGGTAATCCATCCACAGCTTGGCCGCGTTCGGATTCCTGGCGGCCTTGTTGATGAACTGGACGCGCGACATGATCAGGGTGTAATCGGCCGGCAGCACCACGCCCAGCGACGGATCGCTCTTGGCGCGCACCAGCGCGTAGGAGCCGAGCACGTTGTAGCCAATCAGGTTTTCGCCCGACGAGATCCGTTCCAGCATGGTGCCGGTGGACGACTGCACGCGCACCTTGGCCACTCCGAACGCGTTTTGCAGCTCGCCGAACTGCGGGTTCTCGCGCGCATCCTGGGTCATGAACATGAAGCCCACGCCCGATTTTTCGATGTCGTAAGTGGTGACCTTGTCGCGGAATTTTTCGGTCTTGATGATGGCGGCAAAGGCGGCGTGCGTCCTCGGTATTTCGTTACCGGTCAGGATACGCTTGTTATAGACGATGGCCGCCGGCTCGAAGGTGGTGCCGTAAGCGCTGTCGTTCCACACCGCCCATGCCGGCAGCTTGCCCGCTTCCTGCGACCGGTACTTGAGCGCATTGCCCTCGGACGCAAGGCGCATCTGCAGGTCCATCGCCGACGACCAGACCACGTCGGCCGTGTTGCCGCCTGCCGCCGCTTCCGAAATGAAGCGGTTGTACACTTCGGTCGAATTCATGTCGCTGTATTCGACCTTCACGCCGGGATACAACGCGTTGAAGTCCTTGATCAGCGGCTGCGCTGCCTTGCTGTCGGTGGCCGAGTAGATCACCAGCTTGGCCTCTTTCTTGGCGCCGTCGATGATTTTCTGGTAATCGGCCGGGTAGCCCGCCGGGACCTGTGCCAGGGCGCTGCCGGCGAAGGTGAGCGCAACGCCTGCGCAGATAAGGGATCGTTTGATAGTCATGCTGTCTCCAGATTGTTGTTGTGTTTTTAGCGAATCAATTTGAATTGCCTGGCCTGCCGGTTGTAGTCGGCGACAGCCTTGTGAATGTAATCGGTCAGTGCCTGCCCGGTCAGCGTGAACGGATACAAGCCGTGCGCCGAGCGCAGCTTGTCGAAATCGGGGCTGGCCGTCATGCGCTCGAAACTGCCTACCCAGCGCCGGTACTCGCTGTCGGCCACCTTGGGCCCCATCCACACGCCGCGGATGATCGGCCACACCACATCGACGCCCTGCTCGCGCGCGGTCGGCGCCTGCGCCAGCACGCCCGGCAAGCGCTGCTCCGACAGCACCGCCAGCACCCGCACCTTGCCGGCGCCCGAGTACAGGCTCGCTTCCGAGGCGTCGCCCGAAACCACCTGCACATGGTTGGCATGCATTGCGGTAAACGCCTCGCCGCCGCCTTCCAGCGCCACGAAACGCAGCACCTTCGGGTCGATCCCGGCGCCTTTGGCCAGCAGCGCCATCTTCATCCAGTCCTGGCTGCCGATCGTGCCGGACACACCGATCAGCACCTTTTCCGGCTCGCGCCGCAAGGCACCCAGCAGGTCGGCCAGGTTGCGGAAAGCCGAATCGGAACGCACCGCGATCATCCCGTAGTCGGCGCCCAGGGCGGCCACCCAGCGCACGTCGTTTTCGCTGGCCTTGCCGAACTTGCCCTGCGCCAGATTCAGGAGCGAGCCGCCCGAAAACGCGACCAGGGTATCTTTCTCGCTGCCGCGCTGGGCCGCCATGGTGTGCCAGGCCACCGCGCCGATCCCGCCCGGCAGGTACGACAGGCGCAACGCCGGGGCATTGGGATCGCCCCTGAGCCCTTCGCGCGCCAGCTTGCAGGTCAGGTCCATCGCGCCGCCCGGCTTGGACGGCACGATGCATTCGGCGCCGGCGGCATGCACGGCGGCGCAGGCGATCAGGATGGAAAACAGGGTCTTCATGGCGGTGGCCTCTCAAGTCGGGCGCGGCGATCGGACAAGCATGATAGCCCCGCCAGTCATGCACAGCGCATCAGAAGCGATGCTGGATACCGGCCGTGAGCCCCTTTTGCGTCGTGCCGAAACCGGCGTCGTCGCGCGACAGTCCCACCAGCTTGCCGTTATCGGCCTTGGCGTAGGCCGCAGCCACATACAGGTCGGTGCGCTTGGACAGCGCGACCATCCCGCGCGCCACATACATGATCGGGTCGGCGTCGGTATTGGCGGCGACGTTCTTGACGTTGACGTAGTACACCGCGCCGGTCAGGGTCACCGCCGGCGTGGCGAAGTAGCTGGCGCCGCCCCACCAGGTGGTGGCGCGCACGTCCGGGGTTGCCACCTTGGCCGCTTCCAGCGTGTAGTCGCGCATGCCGCCGGTCAGGCGGAACGCCTCTGTCTTGTAGTCGAGCGCCGCATGGTAGGCCGTGGCCTGGTCGCGCCGTCCGGCACCAAGCAGCGTATTGGCGTTCACCTGCTCGTACGCCGCCATCGCCGCGAAGCTGCCGCGCGTCCAGGAGCCGGCCACCGAATACTTGCGGCTGTCGGCGCTGCTGCCGGCCTGCTCGCCCAGGCCGATGCTGGCGCCGTATTTGAAGTCGCCGCTCTTGCCGGAGTATTTGACCAGGTTGTCGAAGGCGGTCGTCATGCCGTATTTGGACGGACCGGTGGCGTTCGACGACGTGGCCCACGAATAGTTCGGCGCGTAGCCGAGCGGGTCGAACAGGATCACGAAGTCGTAGGTGGTGGTGAACGAGCGTCCGATCACCACCCGGCCGAAGCCGCCGTCCAGGCCCACGAAGGCCTGACGCTTGAACAGCGCGCCGTCGGCGGCGCCGGTATCCATCAGGATGCCGCCTTCCAGCCCGAACACGGCTTTCAGGCCGCCGCCCAGGTCTTCGGCGCCGCGCAGGCCCCAGCGCGAGGTGTTTTTACCGCCCGAGATGACGCGGGTGGCGTTGTCGCCGGCGGCGTTGGTATTGGTGGTGTAGTCGACGCCAGCGTCGATCAGACCGTAAATCTGCACGCTGGACTGGGCCTGGGCGGCGCTTGATGTCGCCAAAGCGGCCGGCAGGGCGGCCGCCAGCGCGAGCGTAAGCACGGATGGTTTCATTCTTGTCTCCTGAGTTTTTTATGTTTTATGTTTTATGTGGTACCGGACCCACTATATGTTCGCCATCCTTTCAATTGGCTTTCAGTGCGCGCATGTACCGGCCAGGCCACACAGTCCGAGCTTTTTTGCGCGCTTGGGGCTACACTGCCCCGATGCGAATACTCCTGGTTGAAGACCACATCGAACTGTCGCACTGGCTTTCCAAGGCCCTGCGCGACGCCCACCTGACCGTCGAATGCGCCGCCAACGGCGCCGACGCCGACGCCCTGCTGCACACGCAGGACTACGCGCTCGTCATCCTCGACCTGACCCTGCCCAAGATGGACGGCCTGGACGTGCTGCGCCGCCTGCGCGCCCGTGGCGGCGCGCGCGCCAAGACTCCGGTGATGATCCTCACCGCGCGCGGCGGCCTGGAAGAGCGGGTCCAGGGCCTGAACCTGGGCGCCGACGACTACCTTGCCAAGCCGTTCGAGCTGGCTGAACTCGAAGCGCGCGTCAAGGCGCTGCTGCGCCGCAGCCAGGGCGGCGAAGCGCTGGTGTACCAGTGCGGCGCCCTCGGTTTCGACACCGTCACGCGCATGTTCTCGTATGGCGGCGCGGCGCTGGCGCTGACCCCGCGCGAACACGCGGTGCTCGAAGCGCTGATTACCCGCCCTGGCCGCGCGGTCTCGAAAGAAAAGCTGTTCGATGAAGTGTTCGCCCTGGAGGACGACGCCAATCTCGACGCCATCGAGCTGTATATCCATCGCGTGCGCAAGAAGCTCGAACGCGATCACGTTGGCGCGGCCGCGATTACCACCCTGCGCGGCATCGGCTACCTGCTGCAGCCGCGCGGCACGCCGCCATGACCTGGCGATGACGCCGTTGTACGCCACCCTGCGCCGCAGGATCAAAGCCGCACCCCTGGGCAGCCTGCGCAGCCAGCTGCTGCGCTGGCTCCTCATTCCGCTGGTGCTGCTGGTGGCCCTGAACGCGGTTTCGGTGTACGACAACGCGCTCGACGCGGCCGACATGGCCTACGACCGCTCGCTGCTGGCGTCAACCCGCGCGCTGGCCGAACGGGTCGCCATCAAGGATGGCAAGGTGGTGGCCGATGTGCCCTACGTGGCGCTCGACTCGTTCGAAACCGATACGCTCGGGCGCATCTACTACAAAGTGAGCGGCATTGACGGCGAGACCGTCTCCGGCTTCGACGACCTGCCGCCGGTGCCGGCCAACGTACCGCGCTCGGAAGCCTATCCGGCGCTGGTGCGCTTTTACCACGCGGACTACAACGGCGAGCAGGTACGCATCGCCGCCCTGCTGCAACCGGTGTACGACGATTCGATGCGCGGCATCGCCCTGATCCAGGTCGGCGAAACGCTCGACGCGCGGCGCGGCCTGTCGCGCAAGATCCTGCTCGACACGCTGTTGCGCCAGGCCGTGATGGTGCTGGCGGTCGCCTCGCTGGTGTGGTTTGCCGTGCGGCTGGTGCTGCGGCCCCTGATGCGCCTGAAAATCGAAGTCGAAAACCGCGCCCTGAACGACCTGTCGGATGTCGACCAGGCGCTGGTGCACAAGGAGGTGCGCCCGCTGGTGGCGGCCATGAACGGCACCATGTCGCGCATGCACAACCTGATCGCCAGCCAGCGCCGCTTCATCGCCGACGCCTCGCACCAATTGCGCACCCCGCTCACGGTGCTCAAGACCCAGGCCGAGCTGGCGCTGCGCGAAAACGACGTGGCCGCGATGCGCGAGATCGTCAAGTCGATCGCCGCCACCACCGACGCCACCGTGCACCTGGCCAACCGCCTGCTCTCGCTGGCGCGCGTGGAGCATGGCAGCGAGGCGGCCAACATGGCGCCGGTGTCGCTCACCGCCATCGTGCGCCAGGTGGGGCTGGAAATGGCCCTGCCGGCCGTGCAAAAGCAGATCGACCTGTCGCTCGACGCGGTCGAAGACGCGCTGGTCGACGGCCAGGAACTGATGCTTCATGAAATGGTGAGCAACCTGGTCGACAACGCAATCCGCTACACCCCGGCCGGCGGCAAGGTGGCGCTGCGGGTCAGGGTGGACGGCGTCAAGGTGCAACTCGATGTGGAGGACAGCGGCTGCGGCATCGCCGACGACGAGCATGAAAAGGTGTTTACCCCGTTCTACCGTTCCTCGGGAGCGCTAGAGACCAACCCCGGCGGCACTGGCCTGGGCCTGGCGATCGTGCGCGAGGTGGCAAGCCTGCACCGCGCCGACGTGCGTCTTGCCGGCGCCAGCCCGGCGCCGGGCCTGAAGGTCACGATTCGCTTCGATTCGGCCGCCGCGCCAGGGCGGCCCCCGGCGCGGGGCGAGAGCGCTTAACTCAGGTTTTCGAGGCGGATCTTGACGACCTTGCCCACCACCGTACCGAGTTCTTCGATCTTGCCGATCGCCGCATCGATGTTCTTTTCCTGCGTCTGGTGCGTCAGCATGATGATGTCGGTGCGCGTCTCGCCTTCGCCCGGCTCTTTCTGCATCACGGCGTCGATCGAAATGCTGGCGTCGGCCAGGATGCGCGTCAGGTCCGCCATCACGCCCAGCTGGTCCTTCACGTACACGCGCAGGTAGTAGCTGGTGGTGATCTCGGACATCGGCAAAATCGCCACGTTGGTCAGCTGGTTCGGCTGGAACGCCAGATGCGGCACGCGGCATTCCGGATCGGCCGTGGCCAGGCGGGTGATGTCGACCAGGTCGGCGATCACCGACGACGCGGTCGGCTCGGCGCCCGCGCCCTTGCCGTAGTAAAGGGTGGCGCCGACCGCGTCGGCCTGCACCAGCACCGCGTTCATCGCCCCTTCCACGTTGGCGATCAGGCGCTTGACGGGAATGAGGGTCGGATGCACGCGCAACTCGATTCCTTCCACCCCATCGACGACGGCGCGCTTGGTGATCCCCAGCAGCTTGATGCGGTAACCGAGCTGCTCGGCGTAGCGGATATCGATCGCCTGCAGGCTGCTGATGCCTTCCACGTGCGCCTTGTCGAACTGCACCGGGATGCCGAACGCGATCGCCGCGATGATGGTCGCCTTGTGCGCGGCGTCCACGCCTTCGATGTCGAAGGTCGGATCGGCTTCGGCGTAGCCCAGTTCCTGCGCCTGTTTCAGCACGGTGCCGAAATCGAGGCCCTTGTCGCGCATCTCGGACAAAATGAAGTTGGTGGTGCCGTTGATGATGCCGGCCACCGATTCGATGCGGTTCGCGGTCAAGCCTTCGCGCAGCGCCTTGATGATCGGGATGCCGCCGGCCACCGCCGCCTCGAACGCCACCATCACGCCCTTGGCCTGGGCCGCCGCGAAAATCTCGTTGCCGTGCAGCGCCAGCAGCGCCTTGTTGGCGGTGACCACGTGCTTGCCGTTGGCAATCGCCCCCAGCACCAGCTTCCTGGCCGTGTCGCAGCCGCCAATGAGTTCGACCACGATGTCGATGTCGGGATGGTTGACCACCAGTTCAGGGTCGCCCACCACCTCGCAGTCGGCGCCGACGATGGCGCGCGCGCGTTCCACGTTGCGCACCGCGACCATCGCAATCTCGATGCCGCGCCCGGCGCGGCGCCGGATTTCTTCCTGGTTGCGTTTAAGGACGTTAAAGGTGCCGGCGCCAACTACGCCAAGGCCGATCAGGCCGATTTTGATGGGTTTCATAGTTCTTTATCTGGAAGAGGTATCAGCCGCGCCCATGGCGGCGTCGGTAGCCGTCAAGGAAGCGCGCAATGCGGCCGCAAGCGTCGGTCAGGTCGTCGGAATTGGGCAGGAACACGAGGCGGAAGTGATCCGGCGCGATCCAGTTAAAGCCCGTTCCCTGCACCACCAGGACTTTTTCTTCGGCCAGCAGGTCGTAGGCAAACTGCTGGTCATCCGCGATCGGGTACATCACGGGGTCGAGGCGAGGGAACATGTACAGCGCAGCTTTTGGCTTCACGCAGGTCACGCCCGGAATATCGGTTAAAAGTTTGTGCGCCATGTCGCGCTGGCGCAGCAGGCGCCCGCCGGGGCCAACCAGGTCGTTGATGCTCTGGTAGCCGCCGAGCGCGGTCTGGATGGCGAACTGGCCCGGCGCGTTGGCGCACAGGCGCATCGAGGCCAGCATGTTGAGGCCATCGATGTAATCCTTGGCGTGGCGTTTTTCGCCCGACACCACCATCCAGCCGGCGCGGTAGCCGCACGAACGGTAGTTTTTCGACAGGCCGTTCAAGGTAATGAACAGCACATCGTCGGCCAGCGCGGCGATCGAGTCGTGCTGCTCGCCGTCGTAGAGGACCTTGTCGTAGATTTCGTCGGCCAGGATGATCAGCTGGTGCTGGCGCGCCAGTTCGATAATCTCGAGCAGGATTTCGCGCGGATACAGCGCGCCGGTCGGGTTGTTCGGGTTGATCACCACGATCGCCTTGGTATTGCTGGTGATCTTGCGGCGCATGTCGTCGATATCGGGATACCAGCCGGCCTGCTCGTCGCAGATGTAATGCACGGGGTTGCCGCCCGACAGGCTCACGGCCGCGGTCCACAGCGGATAGTCCGGCGCCGGCACCAGCACTTCGTCGCCGTTGTTGAGCAGGCCGTTCATGGCCATGACGATCAGTTCCGAGGCGCCATTGCCCAGATAAATGTCTTCGATCGTCACGCCAGTGATGTGCTTGCTCTGGGTGTAGTGCATGACGGCCTTGCGCGGCGCGAACATGCCTTTCGAATCGGTGTAGCCGGCCGCGCCGTGCATGTTGAGGATCATGTCCTGCACGATCTCGTCGGGCGGGTCGAAGCCGAACACGGCCAGGTTGCCGATGTTGAGCTTGATAATTTTGTGGCCTTCTTCCTCCATCTGCTTGGATTTCTCCAGCGCGGGGCCGCGGATTTCGTAGCAGACGTCGTCGAGCTTGTTCGATTTCAGAATCGGTCGCAAAATATTTCCCTGTTCAGTGGCGCTTTGTTGCAGTGCGAAAAAGACCCATTTTGCCGAAAGGAGATAATTTAAGCAACCTTTGGCTACTACCTAAATTGGCGACAACACGCGACATCGTGGTAGTTTGGCGTCTTTTGCACGTCGATCTCGCGAAAATTCGCGGTTTACTGGACTTTGTGGCATGCTAAAGCCACGCGCAGCGCCCGAGTGCCCTGCATCACCCTTTCTGTACCCACGCCATGAAGCTCCATTCCAGCACCACCCAACAATACCAGACCGTGACCGGTTACGACGAAACCGGCGTCGAAATCAACGCCCAGCGCTATGACTACAGCCTGCTGCTGATGCCCGAGGTGCCCGCGCGCGCCTGGGACGTGGCCGGTTTCGAGGCCCTCACGGCCGCGCATTTCGAAAAAATCGGACAAGACAATCCGGATGTGGTCATCCTCGGCACCGGCGACAAGCAGCGTTTCGTCCATCCCAAGCTGGTCGCCTCCCTGCTGGAGCGGCGCATCGGCTGCGAGTGCATGGATAACAAGGCCGCCTGCCGCACCTACAACATCCTGATGGGCGAGGGGCGCAAAGTGACCCTGGCGCTGATCCTGGGCGAAGCGCGACAACGAACGCACGCTGGCGACGACCGCTAGCTTTAAGACCGTCGTTCCCGCGCAGGCGGGAACCCAAGTTTGCATGCATTTCGACGGTGCGACATACTTGGGTTCCCGCCTGCGCGGGAACGACGGCGCGGGCGACGCGACAGATAACGATAGAGCGACGCAAGAGTAACGGCGCTACTTGCAATACGGCACTGCGCCTCCATATAGGGTGCGCCCAAACACGTTTCCCCTCCGGGCGAGGGGCGCAAAGTGACCCTGGCGCTGATTCTGGGCGAAGCGCGACAACGAACGCACGCTGGCGACGACCGCTAGCTTTAAGACCGCCGTTCCCGCACAGGCGGGAACCCAAGTTTGCATGCATTTCGACGGTGCGACATACTTGGGTTCCCGCCTGCGCGGGAACGACGGCGCGGGCGACGCGACAGATAACAATAGAGCGACGCAAGAGTAACGGCGCTACTTGCAATACGGCACTGCGCCTCCATATAGGGTGCGCCCAAACACGTTTCCCCTCCCCTGTTGCGCTGCGGGGTATAAAATCAGCGCTGACTCACCTTCAGGAGAGAACCTGTGGCTGATAGCCAAACTGCAGCACCGACCGTACCATTCACCGACTTCTCCGCCGCCATGACGGGCGACAAGCCGTTCCAGCTGTCCGGCCGCCCTGCCCGCTACACCGTACTGTACTTTTATCCAAAAGATAACACGCCCGGCTGCACCACCGAAAGCATCGCTTTCCGCGACCTGCACGAGCAGTTCCAGCAAGCCGGCGCCGAAATCTACGGCATCAGCCGCGATTCGCTGCGCTCGCACGAAGGCTTCAAATCGAAGCTCGGCCTGCCGTTTGAACTCATTTCCGACCCGGAAGAAGCCATGTGCCTCCAGTTCGGTGTGATGAAAATGAAGAATATGTACGGAAAGCAAGTGCGCGGCGTCGAACGCAGCACGTTTGTAATTGACGCTGATGGTAAATTGATGAAAGAATGGAGAGGCGTGAAAGTCCCTAATCACGCCGAGGACGTGCTGGAATTTGTAAAGAGCCAACCTTGAGAGGGACAGCCAGAATCCAGGGGACCCTGTCGATCAACCCGCAGCAGAACCGATTGCACCAGCCATTTTGAGTCACACCTTCCGTTTTCAGCATCATCCCAATCTGGCGGCCTGCCGGCCCGGCCACTATGCCGGGCCCGACCACCACCCCCTTAGTTCGCACAGCCGCATCGAGCCCGCCGCCACAAGCGCCGCCTGCGCCGACGCCTCCGGGCTATCCTCCTGCACCTTTTTAGATTGAGACCCTGATGCCACTGCCAAAAATCCCCACCAAGCCAGCCACCCTGCTGCTGGCCGAAGACTATCCGAAAGCCGACCGCAGCAAGCCAGCCTCCGTGCAGGCCGCGCCGCCGGCCAAGCCGAAACTGAGCGCGGTCGCCGAGATCGCAGCCGAGCCGGTCGCCAAAGCGCCGGCCAAGACCACGCGCGCCAAGGCGCCGGCCAAACAGGCTGCCCTGGTGGCAGCGTCGCCGCAGGCCGCACCGGCGCCGCTGCTCACCTCGCACGCCGTCATGGAGACGCCGATCGCCAAACCCGCAGGTCGCGGCAAGGAAAAGCAGCCAGTCGACCTGGAAGCGCCGCACCCGGCCAAGCACAAGGCGGTCGAACTGCCCGTCAAGTCCTCCACCAGCCGCAATGCCGACCAGACCGGCAAGACCAAGATGTTCGTGCTCGACACCAACGTGCTGATGCACGACCCATCGTCGCTGTTCCGCTTCGAAGAGCACGACGTCTACCTGCCGATGATGACGCTCGAAGAGCTCGACGACCATAAAAAAGGCATGTCGGAAGTGGCGCGCAACGCACGCCAGGTCTCGCGCACGCTCGACGCGCTGGTCGGCAACATCGACGATGGCGCGATCGAGAGCGGCATCCCGCTCGCCAAGCTGGGCAACAAGGATGCCAAAGGGCGCCTGTTCTTCCAGACGCGCCTGCAAAACGGCCCGACCCTGCCTGAGGGCCTGCCGGTCGGCAAAGCCGACAACCAGATCCTGGGCGTGGTGCGCAACCTGGAAGCCGAGCAACCGGGCCGCGCCATCGTGCTGGTGTCGAAAGACATCAACATGCGCATCAAGGCGCGCGCGCT
This sequence comes from Massilia sp. CCM 8734, assembly GCF_011682155.1. Lineage (NCBI taxonomy): Bacteria > Pseudomonadati > Pseudomonadota > Betaproteobacteria > Burkholderiales > Oxalobacteraceae > Massilia > Massilia sp. CCM 8734. The sequence continues at coordinate 7,362 of NZ_WHJI01000050.1, read as the reverse complement.
GGGCTTGCCCGCCGAAGACTACTTCAACGACCACGTGCTGGAAGACAGCGACCTGCTGTACTCGGGCATCGTGCAACTGCCGGACGACTTCTGGAACAAGAACGGCAAGGACATGGAGTCCTGGCAGGAAAACAAGAACGGCGTTTCGTCGACCTTCTACCGCGTCACCGGCCCGACCATGCTGACCCTGCTGGTGAACCAGTTCGTCTACCTGGAACCGAAAAATGGCGAAGCGCCGTTCTACGGCCAGGTCAAGCAGCTCAACGGCAAAACCGCCGTGATCCAGACCCTGCGCGACTTCAGCCACAACAAGAACAACGTATGGGGCGTCACCGCGCGCAACCGCGAGCAGAACTTCGCGCTGAACCTGCTGATGAATCCGGAATGCGACTTCGTCACCCTGCTCGGCCAGGCCGGTACCGGCAAGACCTTGCTGGCGCTGGCGGCGGGCCTGGCGCAGGTGCTCGAGACCAAGCTGTATAACGAAATCATCGTCACCCGCGTCACGGTGCCGGTCGGCGAAGACATCGGCTTCCTGCCGGGTACCGAGGAAGAGAAGATGGGTCCGTGGATGGGCGCTTTCGACGACAACCTCGAAGTGCTCAACAAGTCCGATTCGGATGGCGGCGAGTGGGGTCGCGCGGCAACGCAAGACCTGATCCGCTCGCGCATCAAGATCAAGTCGCTCAACTTCATGCGCGGCCGTACTTTTGTGAACAAGTTCCTGATCATCGACGAAGCGCAGAATTTGACGCCCAAGCAGATCAAGACCCTGGTCACGCGCGCCGGTCCCGGCACCAAGATCCTGTGCCTCGGTAACATCGCACAGATCGACACGCCTTACCTGACCGAAGGCTCGAGCGGCCTGACCTACGTGGTCGACCGCTTCAAGGGCTGGTCGCACAGTGGCCACGTGACGCTGGCGCGCGGCGAACGTTCGCGCCTGGCCGACCACGCGAGCGAAGTGCTGTAACACGCTTGATCCTATCTCGCTAATGACTGACTAGTTCAGTCGAAACGGTCTCTCTCCAGTCATCTGGACAGAGGCCGTTTTCTTTTGCCGGATGCTTTGTAAGGGACGCAATGGACACACTGCCGCATGGCGAATGCGCGCCGCTGGTCGGCCGCGCAGCCGAAATGGACGCGCTGCGCGCCGCCTTTGCCGCCGGCTGCCGGCGCAAGCAATGGGGTTTGCTGGTGACCGGCGCCGCCGGCAGCGGCAAGTCGGCCCTGCTGGCGCAACTGGCCGCGATGGCGGCCGGTTGCGGCGGCTGGTTCGTCAGCGGCAAATTCGACCAGTACCGGCACGATGCGCCGTCGGCCATCGTGCAAGCCATGGGTGCGCTCGGCCGCCTGCTGTTAAACGAAGCGCCGGCGGCGCTGGCGCAGCAGCGCGAGCGCATCCTGGCGGCGCTGGACACGAACGCCGGCCTGGTCGCCGCCGCCCTGCCCGAATTCGCCCTCCTGCTCGGCCGCATTGACGCCGCCGAGAGCGACCCGGCGCGTCACCAGGCGCGCATGCGCACCGCCTTTCTCGACCTGCTGCGCGCCGTGGTGTCGCCTTCGCGCCCGCTGGTGATCGTCATCGACGACCTGCAATGGGCGGGACCGGCGGCGCTGGCCGCGTTCGACGCCTTGCTGCGCGACGCCACCCTGCATGGCCTGTTCCTGGTGGGCGCCGTGCGCCGCGACGACGTTGACGCCCACCATCGGCTCGCTGCGATGCTGCTGCGCTGGCGCGCCTGCGCCACGCTCGACATCAACAACCTGCCGCGGGCCGCCATGGGCGCCTTCGTCAGCCGGCTCGCCGGCTTCGAGGCCGGGCACAGCACCGCCTTGGCCGGCATCATCGGCGACCGCACGCATGGCAATCCCTTCGAGACGATCGAGCTGGTCGAGGCGCTGCGCCGGCACGGACTGCTGCGCGCCGACGGCGACAGCGCGCCCATCCTCGCCTTCATCGCCGAGCGCGACGTCACCAGCCTGCTGGCGCTGCGCATCGCCAGCTTGCCGCCCGCACCGCGCCTGATGCTGCGCGTGCTGGCCTGCCTTGGCGGCGCGGTCGATGCGCAGGTGCTGGCGCTGGCCGCAGGGTGCGATGCGGCCGCACTGGCGCCGGCGCTCGCCGATGGACTGGTGCTGGCGTCCCGGCGCGGCCTGCGCTTCTGCCACGACCGCGTGCAGCAGGCGGTCTACGAAGGCACGCCGGCCGATGAACGCCAGGCGCTGCACCTGGCCATCGGCCGCCGCCTGCTGGCGCGCGCGGGGCAGGAAGCCAGCGCGTCGGAACAATATCTCGCATTGGCCGACAGCCCGCCAGACCCGGCCGAACGCCAACGGGTCGCCACCCTGTTCCGCCAGGCTGCGGCCCACGCCCGCACCCAAGCCGACTACGCGCTCGAAGAGCGCTTCCTGAACGCCGCCGTGCGCCTGCATGGCGCCGCCCCTGCCCTGATGCGCGCCTGGCACGCGTCCCTGTACAGCCTTGGCCGCCACACCGAGGCCGACGCGGTCTACGCGCAGATCTCCGGCGGGGCCACCAGCCTGACCGACCTGATCGAAGCGGCCTCGGTGCAGATCGACAGCCTGACCAGCCGCCGCCTGCTACCCGAAGCGATCGGCCTGGGCATCGCCCTGCTGGCGCGCGCCGGCGTCGTGCTGCCCGACAGCGGCGCAGCGCAGCTCGACGCCCTCACCGCCTGGGCCTACAGCGGCGCGCTGGACGCCGACCTGCGGCGCGCCGGGCCGACCGACCCGCAACTGCTGGCGCTCGGCCGCTTGCTGCACCTGACCACCATCGCAAGCTACCATGCCGACGACCAGCGCCTGGTGCCGCTGCTGGTGCGCTACCAGCAGATGTGGATCGAGCATGGTCCATGCGCGGCGCTGCTCAAGACCTTCGGCACGCTGCCGATCCTGTTCAAGCAGCGCGGCGACTACCGCACCGGCCATGCGATGCTGATCAAGGCGCAGGCGATCGGCAAGGCGCGCGGCTACGACTACGAGGCGGCCTGGCTGCAGCACGTGTTCGCGCTGGCGTCGCTGCACTGGGTCGAGCCGCTCGAGAACGCCATCGCCCACGCGCGCCAGGCGCGCCGCGTGCTGCTTCAAAACGGCGACCTGCAATACGCGACCCACAGCTATCACACCGAGATCGTGGCGCAGCTCGACTGCGCGCCGACCCTGGACATGCTCGCGGTGATCCTGTCCGAGGCCGAAGCGAGCGGCGGGCGCGGCGCCAACGTCACCGCCAGCCGCGTTCACCGCAGCTACCGCTACTTGCTCGATGTGCTGCGCGGCGCGATCGACATCCATTTCCCGGCGCCCCCGGGCGACCTGGACACGCCCACGGCCTGCCTGGTGCGCGCGCACGCGGCCCTGCTGTTCGGCGACGACGATGCGCTGGCACGCCATTCGGCGGCCGCCATGCCCTTGCTGGCTTCGTTTGCCGGCATCTATCCGGCCGCCCTGGGCTACCTGTTCCGGGCACTGGCGCTGGCGCGCCAGGCGAACGGCAACGACGATGCGCTGCGCGAGCTCGATGCCTGCCGCGACTGGATGGCGCTGCGCGCCGTGGACGCGCCACGCAATTTCGCCCACCTGCTCACCTGGATCGACGCCGAACGCGCCTGGGCCACGGGCCAGCCGGGCGTCGCGGCCAGGCTGTTCGACCAGGCGCTGCTGGCCATGCGCACGCACCGGCGGCCATGGCAGCGCGCCGCGATGACCGAGCGCGCCGCTCTATGCTACCTTGCGCAAGACTTGCCATACGTGGGCGCGGCGCTGCTGACCGAGGCGCTGCGCCATTACGAGGCCTGGGGCGCAGCGGCCAAGGCCGGCGCGCTGCGCGAGCGGCACGCCTTCCTGCGCACCGCCGCCGCGCCGGCGCGGCGCGCGGCCGATGCCGCCAATGCCCCGCTGGAGAACATCGACCTGCTGGCCGTGCTGCGGGCCTCGCAGGCGCTGAGCGCCGCAACGACGCTGGCGCGCTTGCGCGAGCGCGCCAGCGCGCTGCTTTGTTCGTTGGCCGGCGCGACCGGCGTCCAGCTGCTGATTTGCCCGCTCGCCCGCGCCCCGGCGCTGCCGATGTCGCTGCTGCGCCACGTCGAGCGCACCCGCGACGTGCTGCTGCTCGACGACGCCACACAGGACGACCGTTTTGCGCGCGATCCGTATTTTGAAGGTCGCAGCCAGTGCGCCGTCCTGGCCGTGCCGATTTTTAAGCGGCACGTGCCGCACGCCATCCTGCTGCTCGAGAACAGCGACGCGCGCGGCGCTTTCAGCGCCAACCGACTCGACACCGTGATGCTGCTCGCCGGGCAGCTGACGATCTCGCTGCTCAATCTGGAAAACCATGATGAATAAACCGATTCTCGCCATGTGTACCGCGCTGGTCCTGCTGGCCGCGAAGGCATTTGCCCAGGCTGCCCCGCCCGACCCGCCCGCCGACAAGATCGCCGCCCTGGTGTCGGCGCTGGCGAAGAACCCGCTCTGGATGAACGGCCTGACGCCGCACGTCAAGCTGGGCGCCGGCGCCTCGCCGCCGCAGGTGCTGGAGCTGTTTTTCCTGATGATAAACTTTGATGCGGGACCGGTCAGCAAGTACACGATTGTCGCCGTGCGCGACGTGGTCATCCCGCCGGAAGGCTCAAGCTCGCCAACTATGACCGCCATGCTGGTCGAGACGAACCTCGGCCCGAAGATCGTGCTGATCCGGTTCGAGCGCGACGGATGGTGGACGCGCGCGTTCGACGCCCGGTAACCATGGTCCTGGCGTCAGCCGCTTTCCAGCGCCGCCCGGTGACGCTCCCGATAGCGTCCCGGCGACACATTGAACCAGCGCTTGCACGCCCTGAACAAGGTGCCCTGGCTGGCGAAGCCGAGCCGGTAACTGATCTCGGTAAAACACAAGCTGGTCTGGTCCAGGTAATGCGCGGCCTGCTCGCGCCGCACGGCGTCGACCAGTTGCACATACGAAGTTCCCTCGTCCTGCAGGCGCCGGTGCAAGGTGCGCTCGCTCATGCACAGCGTCCTGGCCACATCGCCGCGCGCCGGCTCTCCCTCGGCCAGGCAGGCCAGCACCAGTTCGCGCACGCGTCGGGTGGTGCGGGCGTCGCCCAGGCGCGCCAGGCGCTCGTCGGCGAAGCGCTCGTGCAGTTCGGTCAGCAAGGGGTTTCCGGTCATGAGCGCCAGCCGCAGGTCGGCCTGCGAAAAACACAGGCGATAGCGCGCGGCGCCGAAATGACAGGGGCAGCCGAACGCCGCCAGGTATGGCAACAGGTTGGCGGGCCGCGCGTGCGCCAGTTCGACCGACTGCGGGCGCAGCTCGCGCCCGGTCATCCAGCGGCACAGGTTGGTCAACATCAGCAGTGCGAAATCGTAGCGTTCGCCGGGCACGGCCTCGCCCAGCGCCAGCGTCAGGCTGCCACCCTGGCTGTCGAACGCCAGCTCGAGCGTGGCCGCGCTGCTGATGATCGGCAGGTACTGCGCCATGCGGCGCAAGGCGGCGTCGAGGTTGGGGCTGGACATCATCACATGCAATGCCGCGCCGAAGCAGGCCGGCTTGGCGGCGCCTTCGAGCGCCAGGCCCAGATGCGGGTGGCCGGACTGCTGCGCCGCCAGCGACCACAAGCGCGAGACGGCGGCGCTGTCGAAACGGCCGTCGGGGTCGTCGAGCTCGTCCAGCGGCAAGCCGGCTTCTTCCAGCAATGACAGCGGCTCAAGGCCGAGCGCGCCAATCATCTCGAGGATCCCTTTTACCCATGCTGCGGACACGGTCGGTTTGGCGTTCGTCACGGAAATGGCACCTCGTCTTTCTGGCCCGCGGGAACGGCTGCGGCACGCCTTGGCGCTCTGCCGCCCTGCTCGCATCATACTATAAATGCATTATCACGAAAACAACTTTGTTAATCTGTTGCCAGCACCGCCACATGCACGCCGCATGGCCCGGAAAGCGAGCGAATTGGCCTGTCCAGCGTATGGCTGGCCTGACCGCCACGCTTATAGTGGTCGTCCACATCAAACGGAGACACTCATGCGACATTCATTCAGCCAGGCCGCCAGGTCGGCGCTCGCCCTCGGTTTATTCGCAGCGGGACTCGGACTGTCCGGCGCGGCCATGGCCCAGGAGCCGCTCATTTTCGTGCACGGCTACAGCGGCTCGTCGTCCAACTTCGACGCCATGGTCATGCGCTTTACGGCCAGCGGCTATCCGCGCTCGAAGCTGTACGGCTTTAACTACAATTCCCTGATGAGCAGCGACAGGACCAGCGCGTCCTCGCTCAACTCCTTCATCAACAGCGTACGCGCCAGCAACGGCAACCAGCCGGTGAGCGTGATCGCCCACTCGAACGGCGGGCTGGTGGTGCGCTGGCAGCGCGCCAAGCTGGGGGGCGAAGCCGGCATGCGCCGTTTCATCACCCTGGGCACGCCGCACAAGGGCACCACCAGCGCCTACGGTTGCTATTCCCCGGCCTGTTTCGACATGCGGCCCGGCTCGTCCTTCATCACCCAGCTCGCCGGCGCCGGTTGCGACCGCTCGCTGTGGTCGGCCAACGATGGCGTGATCCTGCCGGCCCGCAACGCGCAGTGCGGCACCAACGTGCAGACAGCCAGTGTCGGCCACATTGCGTTGCTGACCGACACCAGCGTCTACAACCAGGTACGCGCGCAACTGCCGTAACGACCAACCAGTACAAGGATCAGTCATGGATATTTATCGCACATCGGCCGTTCTGCGCCGCCACTGCCTGGTCCTGCTGCTGGCCTTGCCGGGAGCGCACGCCGCGTCCCCGGCAACGGCGCCCGCACCCGACACGGTCGCGCAAGTCGGTGAACAGCCGGTCCGCAAAGCCTTGCTCGACGCGCTCATCGACGCCAACGCCGGCCGCGCCAATCCCTTCGACGAAGAAAGCGCGCAGGAGCGCGGCGCGCGCGCCGACGCCCGCGCCGCGCTCGACCGCAACGCCATGCTGGGCGAACTGGTGACGATGGAACTGATGGCGCAGGAAGCGGTCAAACTGAAATTGGACCAGTCGCCCGAGCTCGTGGCCGAAGCGGAGCTGGCCTACAAGACCCTCTTGCAGCGCGATCTGGTGCGGCACATGCTGTCCACCATTGCCGTCACTGAAGAAGAGATCGCCCAGCGCTACCAGGGCGTGCCGGCGGAGCGCCAGTTCCGGCTCGCCACGGTCGATGTGGCGGGTCCCGCCCAGGCACGCGCCGCGCTGACCGCGCTAGCCTGAATGTTTCATGAACTGCCAGTGCGTTGCTGGCTGGACGATACGAAACCTCGTCGGCAGTGTTTTCGATGGTCGCGGGTAATGGATGCCCTACCCGATTGAACGGGGCATCGAATGGAGC